>NZ_MLYQ01000090.1:0-51156 GCF_001866725.1 Bacillus sp. MUM 13 | reverse complement strand
AGGACTTAACCAAAATGACGTCTGATATATATTTCTTCTATTATCTAGTTTTGAAAGAACAACGTTCCTCATAGTTTGGTGGCGATAGCGAAGAGGTCACACCCGTTCCCATTCCGAACACGGCAGTTAAGCTCTTCAGCGCCGATGGTAGTTGGGGGTTCTCCCCCTGTGAGAGTAGGACGCCGCCAAGCAAGCGGAAGGCCAGCAGAGATGCTGGTCTTTTTTTGTGTGCAGAAATAATTTATAAAAAAATTAGGCTATGTTAAAGTTATTGGTTGTTTTTGATTAAATCGTTATCGTTTGTATTATCCTAACTGTATTCATTAACAAGAGGGGTAATCCAAATGACTTTAGCAAAAATAAACGCTGATATTTCTTCTTTAAAGGATAGAGACAAAGAAACGATTTTAGGGTATCTTACTCGTTATTTCTCGCCCTCCGCTACACAACAAGGTGCTTTAATTGGTGAATTAAGAGAGAGGATGTTTTCACATGGTTTTCATTGTCGTCATTGTGGCAGTACATCAGTGGTTCGTCATGGCAAGCGAGATGGTCGCCAACATTATAAGTGCAAAGACTGCCATAAATTAAGTAGCGATTTAACCAATTCTCCAATGTATCGTTCGAAAAAGACAGACAAATGGATTCCTTTTATTGAGTGCATGTTAAATGGTCTATCACTTCGTAAGACCGCTGAAAAAATTGGCATCACTCATGTATCTGCTTTTTATTGGAGGCATAAAGTGTTGTTTGCTCTTGCAAAAGATAGTACCGATAGTACCGGTATTTTTGAAGTACTAGTAGAAGTAGATGAAACATACTTCTTAGAAAGCCAGAAAGGACGAAGAGTTATAGCGAACCGTAAGCCAAGAAAACGTGGTGGCTCAGGCAGAATACTAATGGAGCAAATTTGATACTGCCCCTACACCCCATTTCATGAATGATGCGGTGCTTATTTCCGATGCTCATAATTCTTACAAATCATATACATCTAAAACCGATTTGGAACACGTCATCATAAATGGCAGTAAGAAAGAATATGTAAAGAAAGGTATCTACCACCTCAATAATATTAATAATTTCCATTTCATTTAAAGAATTGGATAAGTCGTATTAATGGTGTTTCTACGAAGTATTTACAGCTTTATCTGGTGTGGTTTCAATTCCTCGACAATAAAAAAATGGAAAGCGATTTAAGCAAGAAAAAACAAATGCTTATCTTGGCAAGTGTTCAAGGAACATGGGAAACCGCAGACAAGTTATGACTGAGAGACTATTCATTCTAAATAAAAAGTGCACATAAAAATGAGCTGGGAATTGTATCTCCAAGCTCATTGCATTTTGATGTCCATTTTTTACTAAAGCCCCCGTTAGCCATCCATGCAGCAAAAAAACTCTGCACCACAGAGGATGAAAATTGTTACAGAACGGGTATATTTCAGTATGGCTGGCGAAGGAGGTCGATGAACTATGGTGCCATTGAGCCCAACCGTTAGTCTAACTCCAACGACCACGGTGCATCACAAATTGTCGCACATTGTCGCACTCTATACGAGTAGCACTCATGGAGATTAATCCTACTCTGGTTATTGCACCAGCCTTGCCTTTATTTTAGGAAGAATGGGGTTGATTCTTGATTTAACTTTTAACTCAAAATTTAATATAAGCATCCTGAAGGCTCAGCCTTTTTTAAAAAAGGATATATTTTGGGTATTTTTTAATTTTCATGGGAGTTTAAGAATTTTACCAATTCAATTTCATCTCTGATTGGGATACCATCATTACCGATTAAAGGTATCTCAGGTTTAAATTTTCTCGCTTTCTCAACAGCATTATTTATAATTTCGGACAGGATGAAACCACGTTTTTGATAAAATTTTAAAGCTAATAAATTATCGTTTGTTGTTATCAGTTTGACGAGCTTACATTTTTTCTTGGTAGCAAGTTTTTCTACTTCCTGTACTAACGATGTACCTATGCCTCTACCTTCATCTACACTATCTAATGATATAATTTCGCATTCGTTTTCTTTAATTATGTAAGTAATTAAGCCAATGATTTTAACTTCTTCATTTATAACAGCGAAGCCATCTAATGTACTGCAATCATAAACCCCAGTGGAAATAACCATTTCTGTACTTCCCCAATGCAACACAAAAAAATCCATTATTTTATTTTGCGGTAATTCCTCAATTGTGTAGATTTTCATAATGATTCACCTCAATTATTAATTATAATTCCTTGCTCAACTAAACTGCCACGTTCGTATTATAAGGTCATCCAGATATGAAAATATTTCTGGTTGACCAATTTTTATATGGTCTTATTATAACGGTAGCCGGGGTAAAACGTAACTGCCCGTGGGACCTGGATCCCGTCAGCTAAACAGTTTGCCCCCTACTTGTAGAAACATGATTGAGGCTGGTTGGGACATAGATCTCGTATAACAAGCGAAGCTGTGATACTGCAAGAAGAAAAAGGGGTACCGGCAAAATAAGAGATTAGGAGATGATACAGGATGAATCCAGTCTTAGGTCTGGATATTTCAAAGGGGGAAAGTCAGGTTCAAGCTTTTTTAGATAAAGGCAAATCATTTCGTAAGAGCTTTAAAGTATCTCATACCCTTGAGGGGCTTGGGTTACTTGTGGAGTTTCTAGAACTTGTGCAAAATGAAACAGGTAAGAAGCCCCCTGTCATACTAGAAGCAATTGGACACTATGATTTACTGACCCTAAAAAGCTCGTGGCTGTCGCTGGTGTAGACCCTAGTGTTTTCGAATCTGGCAAGTTTACTGCCACAAAAAACCGAATCACAAAAAGAGGATCTAGCAGACTTCGTCACGCCTTATATATGGCTGTTCGTTGCGCTATACGTGACTGTCGCAAGAGCAAAACAAGCGATGAAATCATTCCTCGAAATAAGAAATTACGAGAGTTCTATGATAAGAAACGAGAGGAAGGAAAACCATTTAAAGTAGCAGTAATTGCTTGTGTAAATAAGCTCTTACACTGGATATTTGCCTTATTAAGAAACAGAACAACTTTCCAAGATATAGCATAGAAACAACATCTAAGTAAATAACGAAAAACCTTCCAGTTGAGAGAACATGAAGGTTATTTGGTTATTTGGTATACCCTTTTTTAGTATATCACGTTGGATTTCGTTATTTTAATGAAAAATATTGACAAACTATTAGCTGGTTTAGTTTAAGTGTAAAACTTCACAATCTCATTCTAATTTTAACAGGTAGGTGCCACCATCCAATTTTACTGAAAATCAACCATTCCCTTTAACATAGCCAAAAATTAAAAAAGAAAATCAGTCAATCACCCTATAAACGGTTATTGCCGTTCAGAAGCTTGAACACGGCAGTTAAGCACGTGCGCCGATGGAAGGTAAAGGACAGTGACAAGGAAGTTCTTCTAATCTGCAACGTCCTGTGCAAGTCCATGCAGAGCCGGGACCACAAAAGCAAATGAAAGGTCAGCAGAATCCGTCCTGGTTAATTCGCTCGAATAGACTGCAATTTCGCTCGAATGGAAGATGATTTGGCTCTAAACAGAGCAGATTTCGCTCGAATGACAGCCTATTTGGACTTATTATCCAAATAATTGGAAATTTATGCGTCCAAAATCTAAGCTTTTTACCAATAAGGCATTATTTTAGGCCTGAAAACTATGAATCCCTGTGAAATTCGCCAACAATCTTCCATTTGTAAGGAATTACCTTCCTATTTTTCATGTGTTTTGGCTGCAATGGGGTATATAATACATGAAGATACAGCACAATTAACTACATATTGCATCGGAGTGACGGATATGCTTGAGAACGGCATTATCATGATTGGCATCATACTGGCCATTAATATTGTTTATGTTTCTTTTAATACGATTCGGATGATTCTAACCTTGAAGGGCCAGAAGTATTTGGCCGCATTCATCAGCATGATTGAGGTCATTATATATGTGATAGGCCTGAGGCTTGTGCTGGATAACCTCGATCAGATACAGAATTTGATTGCATATGCTGCGGGCTATGGAATCGGTGTGCTGGCAGGGATGAAGATTGAAGAAAAGCTGGCGTTGGGGTATATTACTGTAAATGTCATTTCAACGGAACAGGATAAAAACCTGCCTAAGCTGCTCCGTGATAAAGGCTTCGGGGTAACGAACTGGGAGGCTCAGGGACTTGAGGGGAACCGTATGGCTCTTCAGATCTTAACACCAAGAAAATATGAGCTGAAGGTGTATTCCGTCATTAAGCAGATTGATCCTAAAGCATTTATTATTACTTATGAACCTAAAACGATACACGGTGGCTTTTGGGTGAAATCCGTGAAGAAAGGAAAGCTGTTTGGTGAGTAAAAAAAGTAAAATGATTTTTGAAGTGCAGGAAGGCGAGAGCATTGATGATTGCCTGTATAGGATGAAAGAGGAAGGCTATATGCCGGTGAAACGGACAGAAAAGCCGATTTTTGAAGAAAAAAAGATAGATGGGCTGGTAAAATATGAGCCTGTAAAGAGGAAAATCGTATTTGAAGCAAAGCTGATTGACTAAACACGAACGATTTTAATTTATATTAAGATAATATTCGATTATTGCTTGACAGTGAAACATGGTGAGCGTTACTATGGTGATAGTGAAAATGAAATCTCTCATATAATACTTGGGGATATGGCCCAAAAGTTTCTACCCAATAACCGTAAATTATTGGACTATGAGAGAAAGTAGATGAACTTCCAGGATTTGATGTCTTGTTTCTTAATGTTGGACAGACTGCATTCCGGACAGACTGCTTTCTCTTTATGAGGAAGGTCTGTCCGGTTTTTTTATTTGAGATAATAGAAAACCGGCAAGCTGGAGGAGAGTATATGAAACCATCTGTTGGCGTTATCATGGGAAGCATTTCGGATTGGGAAACAATGAAATATGCGTGCGAGGCATTAGATCAGCTAGAGGTGCCGTATGAAAAAAGGGTTGTATCAGCCCATAGGACACCGGATGTGATGTTCGAATATGCAGGAAGCGCGAGGGATAGGGATATTAAAGTGATTATAGCGGGTGCCGGGGGAGCTGCCCACCTGCCAGGCATGGTTGCTTCAAAAACTACATTGCCCGTCATCGGGGTGCCTGTGCAGTCTAAAGCACTGAAGGGCATTGATTCATTGCTGTCGATTGTCCAGATGCCTGGCGGGATTCCGGTCGCGTCCGTTGCCATAGGAAAAGCAGGTGCCACAAATGCCGGGCTGCTTGCCTCACAGATGCTTGCCATCGAGGATAAGGAGCTTGCACAAAGGCTTCAGTCCATGCGTGATGAAATCAGAGATAAGGTGCTATTGAGCAATGAACAGCTTAAATGAGAAAGTGATCCTTCCGGGGCAGACGGTAGGCATTATCGGCGGAGGGCAATTAGGCAGAATGATGGCACTGTATGCAAAGTCAGCCGGGCTGAACATTGCTGTTATCGATCCAGCAGAAAATGGACCATTAGCACAGGTGGCAGATGTTGAAATCATTGGGGAATATGATGACATGCGGGCACTTGAAAAGCTTGCTGAAGCCAGTGACGTGATTACCTATGAATTTGAAAATATTAGCTCAGAAGCACTGGATTGGCTGAAGGGGCATGCATATCTTCCTCAAGGCTCCGAGCTGTTAAAAATGACACAGGACCGCATCACGGAAAAGAAAGCGATACGTGAGGCAGGGGCGATGCTTGCTCCATATTTTGAAATTAATGAGCTTCAAGACGTTTATGATAAGATAGACGAGCTGGGCTATCCAAGCGTTCTTAAAACATCACGGGGCGGCTATGACGGAAAAGGGCAGCTTGTCATCCGGAAACAGGAAGATATCGCAATGGCTGCCCCTTTGCTGAAGCATGGAGCTTGTGTGCTGGAGGCATGGGTACCATATAAAAAAGAGATCTCTGTGATTGTGGCAAGGAAAGAAAATGGCGAAATAAGTTATTTTCCTGTTGCGGAAAACCTTCATGTTGAAAACATTTTACATCAGACTATTGTACCGGCGCGCATTAGCGCTGAAGCGGAGAAAAAGGCTCGGGAGATGGCCGGAAAACTGGCCGAATCTGCCGGACTTGTCGGTTCACTTGCTGTAGAAATGTTTCTGACAGAAGACGACAGCATTCTCATCAATGAGCTTGCACCGCGGCCCCATAATTCCGGGCATTATACGATAGAGGCGTGCGAAACTTCACAGTTTGAGCAGCATATACGTGCGATATGCAACTGGCCTCTTGGAAGTACTGAATTAATGAAGCCGGCCGTGATGGTGAACATACTTGGACAGCATATCGATCCGATTATGAAGGCGATTCCTGGCCTGAAGGATTGGAACATACATCTTTATGGAAAAAAAGAAGCTAAGCACAACCGGAAAATGGGGCATGTTACCCTGCTGCGGGAGTCTATCGATGCAGCTCTTTCCGAGATACGTGAAAGCGGCATTTGGCTAAGAGAAAGCGAAACGGAGGACCAATCATGATTGAACGTTATACACGCCCGGAAATGGGTGCGATCTGGACAGAGGATAACCGCTTTAAAGCATGGCTTGAAGTGGAGATTCTGGCATGTGAGGCATGGTCAGAGCTTGGAGTGATACCAAAGGAAGATGTGAAGCTTCTTCGCAAGAATGCTTCTTTTGATGCAAAAAGGATACAGGAAATTGAAGAAGAAACCCGCCATGATGTGGTTGCTTTTACAAGAGCAGTTTCAGAAACATTGGGAGATGAGCGCAAATGGGTCCATTATGGACTTACCTCTACGGATGTTGTCGACACAGCCCTTTCTTATGTCCTGAAGCAGGCAAATGAAATTCTTGAGAAAGACCTGGACCGTTTTGTGGAAATCTTGAAAAACAAAGCCCGTGAACATAAGCATACCGTGATGATGGGGCGTACTCACGGAGTTCATGCCGAGCCTACTACCTTTGGCCTTAAGCTTGCTCTTTGGTACGAAGAAATGAAGCGGAATGTAAATCGTTTCAAGGAAGCCAGGAAGAATATCGAGTTCGGCAAAATTTCCGGAGCTGTCGGAACGTACGCCAATATTGACCCGTTTGTTGAGCAATATGTATGCGAAAAGCTTGGCCTTGAGGCTGCACCGATTTCGACGCAAACTCTGCAGCGGGACCGCCATGCGCATTATCTCAGCACAATTGCTTTGATTGCTACATCAATTGAGAAGTTTGCAACAGAAATACGCGGCCTTCAGAAAAGTGAGACACGAGAGGTTGAGGAATTTTTTGCAAAAGGCCAAAAAGGGTCTTCTGCTATGCCTCATAAGCGCAATCCGATCGGTTCGGAAAATATGACAGGTATGGCACGCGTCATCCGCGGTTATATGATGACAGCGTATGAAAATGTTGCCCTTTGGCACGAGCGTGATATTTCACATTCTTCAGCAGAGCGGATCATTTTGCCTGATGCAACAATCGCTTTGAATTATATGCTGAACAGGTTTGGGAATATTGTGAAAAACCTGACCGTATTCCCTGAGAATATGAAGCGGAACATGGACCGCACACTTGGCTTAATCTATTCACAGCGTGTGCTGCTTGCGCTGATCGACAAAGGCCTTGTTCGTGAAGAAGCGTATGATACGGTCCAGCCGCATGCCATGGCTGCCTGGGAAGAGCAGGTCCCTTTCCGCTCGTTGCTTGAACAGGATGATAAAATCACCAGCCTGTTAACAAAGGAAGAGCTCGATGACTGCTTTGATTACCATTACCACCTGAAATATGCAGATGTGATCTTTGACCGTCTGGGATTATGATAATTCCCCTGCTGCCGTCTGGCGGCAGGGACTTCCATAACAATCTCTTTAAAAATAAAATTGCCAATATTCCGTATATGGGGGCCTCGAAATGGAAAAGCGCGAATTGCTGTACGAAGGTAAAGCCAAGAGAATTTATGCAACAGACGATGAAAATATAGTATGGGTTTCGTATAAGAATTCTGCTACAGCTTTTAATGGTGTGAAGAAGGAAGAAATAGAAGGCAAAGGCAGGCTCAATAATGAGATTTCCAGTCTGATATTTTCAAAGCTTCATGAAGCGGGGATTCCGTCTCATTTTATAAAAAAAACATCGGACAGCGAACAGCTGGTGAAAAAGGTTGCCATCATCCCGCTTGAAGTTGTGGTCCGGAATACAGCAGCAGGGACTTTGTCTAAACGCCTTGGGCTTTTAGAGGGCACACCGTTAAAGAAAACATTGGTGGAATTTTATTATAAGGATGACGAGCTGGGCGATCCGCTATTGACTGAAGACCACATTTGGGAGCTTGGTCTTGCATCTAAGGAAGAATTAGTGCAGCTAAAGGAACAGGCACTCAAGGTGAATACCTTTTTATCAAGCTTTTTTAAAGAACTGGGTGTGAATCTGATTGATTTCAAGCTTGAATTCGGCAAGACAGGGGACAATGAGATCCTGCTGGCTGATGAAATATCTCCAGATACATGCCGTTTATGGGATTCTGAAACAAATGAAAAGCTCGATAAAGATGTATTCCGCAGAGACCTTGGAAGCCTCACAGATGCATATGAAAAAATTTTAGCAAAGCTTGGAGGACGTCAGCATGTATAAAGTTAAAGTCTATATCACATTAAGGGAAAGTGTACTGGATCCCCAGGGAACAGCAGTCATGCATTCACTGCACAGCTTAACGTATGAAGAGGTGAAAGATGTCCGAATAGGGAAATACATGGAGCTTATGATCGAGAAAAGCGAAAATGATGTGGACCAGCTTGTAAGAGATATGTGTGAAAGGCTTCTGGCGAATACAGTCATTGAAGATTACCGCTGCGAAATCGAGGAGGTCGTATCACAGTGAAATTCGCCGTCATTGTTTTTCCGGGGTCCAATTGTGATATAGACATGCTGCATGCCATAAAGGATGAGCTTGGAGAAGAAGCAGAATATGTGTGGCATACTGCTGACAGTTTAGATGAATATGACGCCGTGCTTTTGCCAGGGGGCTTTTCATATGGAGATTATTTGCGTTCAGGTGCCATTGCACGCTTTTCAAGGATCATGATTGAAGTCATAAAAGCAGCGGAAGCAGGAAAGCCGGTCCTTGGGGTCTGCAACGGATTCCAAATTCTCCTGGAGGCTGGGCTTTTACCTGGAGCCATGCTAAGAAATAGTGATCTGAAATTTATCTGCCGCCCTGCCAGCCTTAAGGTTACAAACGCCGGAACATTATTCACAACAGGTTATTCAAAGGGTGAAGTCATCACAATTCCCATTGCACATGGTGAAGGCAATTATTATTGTGATCAAGAAACCCTGCAGTCACTGACAAAGAATAATCAAATCGTGTTCACGTACAATGGAGAAAATCCTAATGGAAGCCTCGGGGACATTGCCGGGATTGTGAATGAAAGAGGAAATGTACTCGGAATGATGCCGCATCCGGAGCGTGCTGTAGACAGCTTGCTTGGAAGCGCCGATGGTATAAAGTTATTTCAGTCAATCGTGAGAAACTGGAGGGAATCATATGCAATTAATGCTTGAGCCAAGTCCGGAAACGATCAAGGATAAACGGATTTATGCAGAAATGGGACTTAGTGATGAAGAATTTGCGATGGTTGAAAAAATCCTCGGCCGTACACCGAACTATACGGAAACAGGATTGTTTTCAGTAATGTGGTCTGAGCATTGCTCGTACAAGAACTCTAAACCCGTGCTGAAAAAATTTCCGGTAACAGGCGAAAAAGTGCTCCAGGGTCCTGGTGAAGGAGCAGGGATTGTGGATATTGGCGATAATCAGGCAGTGGTTTTTAAGATTGAGAGCCATAACCATCCTTCTGCAATCGAACCCTACCAGGGAGCGGCAACAGGAGTTGGCGGGATCATCCGTGATGTATTTTCAATGGGGGCACGCCCTATCGCTCTATTAAACTCGCTTCGTTTCGGTGAGCTTGATAATCCCCGTGTGAAGTATCTATTCAAAGAGGTTGTGGCCGGCATTGCAGGATACGGAAACTGCATCGGCATTCCGACGGTTGGGGGAGAGATCCAGTTTGATCCTTGCTATGCAGGAAATCCCCTGGTGAATGCGATGTGCGTCGGTTTGATCAATCATGATGAAATCCAGAAGGGCCAGGCCCGCGGAACGGGAAATACGGTTATGTATGTTGGAGCCAAAACAGGGCGTGATGGCATTCATGGTGCGACATTCGCTTCTGAAGAGCTTACAGATGCATCTGAGGAAAAGCGCCCTGCTGTACAGGTTGGGGATCCGTTCATGGAAAAGCTTTTGCTTGAAGCATGCCTTGAATTGATTGGTTCAGATGCACTGGTTGGAATTCAGGATATGGGCGCTGCAGGACTTGCAAGCTCATCAGCTGAAATGGCCAGTAAAGCGGGGTCCGGAATCGAGATGAATCTAGACCTTGTGCCACAGCGCGAAACAGGGATGACCGCTTATGAAATGATGCTTTCAGAGTCACAGGAGAGAATGCTGATCGTCGTAAAAAAAGGGCGTGAGCAGGAAATTATTGAGCTGTTCCAAAAGTACGATCTGGAAGCTGTTGCAGTCGGGAAAGTAACGGATGATAAAATGCTAAGGCTTTACCACAATGGCTCAATTGCGGCAAATGTGCCTGCCGATGCTTTGGCAGAGGAAGCGCCGGTATATCATAAACCTTCCCGCGAGCCAGAGTATTTCCGTAAGTTTCAGGAAATGGAAATGCCTGTTCCGCAGGTGGATGATTATAAAGAAACCCTTAAAGACCTGCTTAAGCAGCCGACGATTGCCAGCAAGGAATGGGTGTATGATCAGTATGATTATATGGTCAGGACCTCCACGGTTGTTCCCCCGGGTTCTGACGCAGCGGTTGTCCGAATCAGGGATACCAATAAGGCGCTTGCCATGACAACCGATTGTAATTCCAGGTATCTCTACCTGGATCCTGAAGCAGGCGGAAGGATTGCAGTTTCAGAAGCAGCACGGAATATTGTCTGTTCCGGTGCAGAACCCCTGGCGATTACGGATTGCCTTAACTTCGGAAATCCTGAGAAGCCGGAGATTTTCTGGCAGATTGAAAAAGCAGCAGATGGAATGAGCGAGGCATGCCGCACACTGGGCACCCCGGTGATTGGCGGAAATGTATCTTTATATAACGAAACAAATGGGATGGCGATTTACCCGACCCCGGTTATCGGCATGGTTGGCCTAGTAAAGGACCTTTCCCATATCACTACTCAACACTTTAAAAATGAGGGAGATCTCATTTATGTAATCGGACAGGCAGAAAACGAATTCGGCGGCAGCGAGCTTCAGAAAATGATCCATGGGAAAATTTTTGGAACAGCACCGGAACTTGATCTGGATCTTGAGAAAAAGCGCCAAAATCAGCTGCTGAATGCCATCCGGGGCGGACTTGTTTCTTCTGCACATGACCTTGCAGAAGGCGGATTGGCAGTTGCACTTGCTGAATCACTTTTTGGAGGGAACGGTCTTGGGGCAAGCGTGATGTTAAAAGGAAATACGGTTTGTGAATTATTCAGTGAAACACAATCCCGCTTCCTTATTTCCGTTAGACCGGAAAATAAAGAGTCATTTGAAGCAGGCATAAAAGATGCAATTCATATCGGTGAAGTGAATGATTCAGGTTTCCTCACGATTATGGACAGCGAAAACAATACAATTGTTGATGGAAATACTGAAGAACTGTTTTCAGCCTGGAGAGGAGCGATACCATGCTTGCTGAATTAAAAGGATTAAATGAAGAGTGCGGATTGTTTGGGGTCTGGGGACATGAGGATGCAGCGCAGATTACGTATTACGGCCTTCACAGCCTGCAGCACCGCGGCCAGGAAGGTGCAGGGATCGTCTTGACAGATGGCGGGCGCCTCAGCGGCATTAAGGGAGAAGGACTTGTTACCGAAGTTTTTACAGCTGACAAGATGCAAAGTCTTTCCGGCAATGCGGCAATCGGCCATGTGAGATATGCAACATCTGGCGGCGGAGGATATGAAAATGTCCAGCCGCTGCTGTTTAATTCCCAGAGCGGGGGAATGGCCCTGGCCCATAACGGAAACCTGGTTAACGCCGTCCAGCTAAAAGCGCAGCTTGAAGCACAGGGAAGCATCTTCCAGACTACCTCTGACACCGAGGTTCTTGCGCACTTGATAAAAAAAGGCGGCTTCTCCGACTTCAAGAGCCGGGTGAAAAATGCCCTTTCCATGTTAAAAGGCGCCTACGCGTTCCTTATTATGGATGAAAACCAGATGCTTGTCGCACTTGACCCGCATGGACTGCGCCCGCTTTCTTTAGGAAAGCTTGGAGAGGCGTATGTGGTTGCTTCAGAAACATGTGCCCTTGATATTGTCGGAGCGGAGTTTATCAGGGATATCCAGCCTGGAGAGCTTCTTGTGATTGATGATTCCGGCATTGCCTCAGAACGTTTCTCGCTTTCCACACAGCGCTCGATGTGTACGATGGAATATATTTACTTTTCGCGTCCGGACAGCAATATTGATGGTATCAATGTTCATACAGCGAGAAAAAATTTAGGCAAACAGCTTGCTTTAGAAGCCTTTATAGAAGCGGATGTAGTAACAGGTGTACCTGACTCCAGCATATCAGTGGCTATTGGGTATGCCGAAGCAACAGGTATTCCTTATGAGCTTGGCCTGATTAAAAACCGTTATGTCGGAAGGACCTTCATCCAGCCTTCACAGTCACTTCGTGAACAGGGTGTGAAGATGAAGCTTTCTGCCGTCCGGGGAGTGGTTGAGGGCAAACGGGTGGTTATGGTGGATGATTCCATTGTGCGCGGGACGACCAGCAAAAGAATTGTATCTCTTTTGAAGGAAGCCGGAGCAAAGGAAGTTCATGTTTTGATCAGCTCGCCGCCGATAAAAAATCCATGCTATTACGGAATCGATACTTCCACAACGGAGGAATTGATCGCCTCCGACAATTCTGTTGAAGAAATCCGCAAAATTATCGGTGCGGACACGCTTACGTTCTTAAGCGTGGAAAGAACGGTCGCTGGAATCGGAAGGCCTTTTGAGGGAGAGCTTCATGGTCAGTGCATGGCTTGCTTCACGGGTAAATATCCGACTGAAATATTCGAGGAAACCAAGCTCCAGCTTAGCCAAAAGTGTTAATCAAACGTTTGATTAAATTTGTTTCAGGCAAGCAATGCCAAAGGTTCTGCCATCTTTACGGTTGATGGCGGAGGTTTCAATAGAGAGGACTGAAATATAAATGGCCAATGCGTACAAAGATGCAGGTGTGGATATTGAAGCGGGCTACGAGGCTGTGGACCGCATGAAAAAGCACGTTCAGCGGACACTGCGCCCTGAGGTTCTGAATGGCTTGGGCGGATTTGGCGGTATGTTTGACCTATCGGCATTAGGTTTAAAGGAGCCTGTTCTTGTTTCAGGAACGGATGGTGTTGGTACGAAGCTTAAGCTGGCATTTATGCTTGATAAGCATGATTCAATCGGCATCGACTGTGTGGCAATGTGTGTGAATGATATTGTTGTGCAAGGAGCAGAACCGCTTTTTTTCATGGATTATATTGCATGCGGAAAAGCCAAGCCGGATGTAATTGAAAGCATTGTTAAAGGCGTGGCAGAGGGCTGCAGGGATGCCGGGTGTGCGCTGATCGGCGGAGAAACGGCTGAGATGCCTGGGATGTATCATGATGATGAATACGATTTGGCAGGCTTTACGGTAGGAGCCTGCGAGAAGTCCGGACTTGTAAACGGGAACAGCATAAAAGCGGGAGATGTGCTGATAGGCCTTGCTTCAAGCGGCATCCACAGCAACGGCTATTCGCTGGTCCGCAAGATTCTTCTAGAAGATGAAAAGCTTGATTTACACAGCTACTTCGAAGAACTCGGCACAACACTTGGAGAAGAATTGCTGACTCCAACAAAAATTTACGTTAAACCTCTATTATCAGCTATGAAAAAATATCAGATAAAAGGTATGGCCCATATCACTGGCGGCGGATTTATTGAAAACATTCCCCGGATGATGCCTGAAAACCTAGGCGCGGACATTCAAAAGAATTCCTGGGCTATTCCTGCTATTTTCAGCTTTCTTGAAAAAAGGGGCAATCTGAACCAAGCTGAAATGTTCAATATTTTTAACATGGGTATCGGAATGGTACTCGCTGCAGATGAAAACGATGCAGCAGATCTTATCAGCCATTTTGAAGAATGCGGAGAAAAAGCATATGTAATCGGAAAAGTGACAGGCGATAAGGGAGTTTCGTTTAATGAGTAAGTGCTGATAGATGGATAGTACCGTCACCCGGGCGTGCTTTAAATAGATGCTTTAGGATGTGGCGGTTTTCCGTTTTTGACAAGTTTTCTAAGGGGGAGACTATGAAAAAAATTGCTGTTTTCGCTTCAGGAAGCGGAAGCAACTTTCAGGCTATTGCGGACGAAATTAAAGCAGGGCGTTTAAAGGCTGAAATCACCTTGCTTGTCTGTGACCGTCCAGGCGCACTAGTCCTTGAAAGAGCTTCAGGCGAAGGAGTTAACGTTTTTTGTTTTTCGCCAAAAGATTATGAAAGCAAGGAAATGTTTGAACTGGAAATTTTATCGGAGCTTTCGGAGCACGAAGCGGAATACATTGTTCTTGCCGGATATATGCGCCTGATCGGCCCTACTCTGCTGCAAAAATTCCCGCAGAAAATCATAAATATCCATCCATCCTATTTGCCGGCTTTCCCCGGGAAGGATGCCATAGGACAAGCGTTTAATGCAGACGTGAAGGAAACCGGGGTGACCATACATTATGTGGATGAAGGCATGGATACCGGTCCGGCCATTGCCCAAAAAAGGGTTCTCATTTTACCGGGAGATACGAAGGAAGCTCTGCAAAAAAGGATCCAAGCTGTGGAGCATGAACTGTATCCCAAAGTGTTAAATAAGATATTGCATACATAAAACATTATACGGAGGGATCATGATGACTAAACGCGCATTGCTAAGCGTTTCTGATAAAACAGGAATCATTGAATTTGCTAAAGGATTAAAGGAAGCGGGCTTTGAACTTATTTCTACAGGGGGAACGAAAAAGGCCCTTCAGGAAAATGGAATCGAAGTAACTGGAATTAGCGAGGTGACTGGCTTTCCTGAAATTCTGGACGGAAGAGTAAAGACCCTTCACCCGAATGTTCACGGCGGTTTATTGGCAAGGCCGAATGATGCCTCCCACAAAGCACAGCTCGAGGAAAATCAGATCCAGCCAATTTCATTGGTTTGCGTAAATCTTTATCCTTTCCAGCAGACGATTGCAAAAGAGAATGTAACGGCAGAGGATGCCATTGAAAATATTGATATCGGCGGACCAACCATGCTTCGCTCGGCTGCAAAAAACCATGAGTTTGTTACAGTGGTCGTCGATCATGCTGATTATGATACAGTGCTTGCGCAGCTTAAAGATGAAGGAGATGTTTCGTTCAGCTTCAAAAGAAAGCTTGCCGCAAAGGTCTTCCGTCATACAGCTGCATATGATGCCGTAATATCCGAGTATATGACAGAGCTTGCTGAAGAAGAAAACCCGGAGAGCCTTACGGTTACTTATAACCTGAAGCAATCTTTAAGATATGGAGAAAATCCGCACCAAAAAGCTGCTTTTTACAGCAAACCATCAGGAGCATCCTTCTCCGTTGCCCATGCTCAGCAGCTTCACGGAAAAGAGCTTTCCTATAATAACATCAATGACGCCGATGCAGCCCTGCAGATCGTGAAGGAATTCAGTGAGCCCGCAGCTGTGGCTGTCAAGCACATGAATCCATGCGGTGTCGGAACTGGTTCCAGTATTTCAGAGGCATTTGCTAAAGCATACGAAGCAGATCCTACTTCGATTTTTGGCGGAATCATCGCGCTAAACCGGGAAGTGGATAAAGAAACGGCAGAAAAGCTGCGTGAAATCTTCCTGGAAATTATTATTGCACCATCCTTCTCGGAAGAAGCATTTGGGGTGTTGACTGGTAAGAAGAACATCCGTCTTCTGACGGTTTCCTTTGAAGGTGATAATAGGCTTGAGAAAAAGCTCTCTTCTGTACAAGGCGGTTTGCTGGTGCAGGATAGTGATGCCTATGGCTTTGAAGAAGCAGAAATCTCAGTGCCTACTAAACGGGAACCAACAGAAAAGGAATGGGAAGCCCTGAAGCTTGGATGGAAAATTGTGAAGCATGTTAAATCGAACGCCATTGTGGTTTGTGATGACAAAATGACGCTTGGTGTCGGTGCCGGGCAAATGAACAGGGTCGGATCGGCTAAAATCGCCCTGGAGCAGGCGGGAGAAAAAGCCAAAGGAAGCGCCCTGGCTTCTGATGCTTTCTTCCCAATGGATGATACTGTAGAAGCTGCCCATCAAGCAGGTGTTACAGCCATCATTCAGCCGGGGGGTTCTGTCCGCGATGAGGATTCTATCCAAAAAGCGGATGAATATGGAATTGCCATGGTCTTCACGGGAGTGCGCCATTTTAAACATTAAGCACCCATTTCCAGGTCTTCTATTAATCATTCGATCTAATTGACGCCAATTTGGCTCGAATGAAGCAGGAATTGGATATTATTATCCAATTAAATGGGAACGAAAGGAATATTTTCTTTTTTTAAGGCTCTTTACTTAAAGTTTGTTGTTTTTTAATTGTTCTGTGAAGCGATCCTGTTGTTAAACCGGGTTGATTGGAGTGTAAGGTGCGAGACTCCTGTGGGATTAGCGGGAAGGTGAGACCCCGCAAGCGCAGCAGAGGAGGCTCACCGCCCGCCCCACGGAAAGCGAGCATCCTGGAGCGGAAATCAACCCCTTGTTCCATGCGGCAAATTTTACGAAAACTGCCTTCTGCATTTATATATAAGCACTACAAAAAAACCAATAAAGAGGTGAGCAGGCATGAATGTATTAGTTATTGGCCGCGGCGGCAGGGAGCATGCAATCGCGAGAAAGCTTTATGAAAGTGAACGGGTGGATACGGTGTATGCTGCTCCTGGCAATCCGGGAATGACAGACGTAGCGGTCTTGGCTGACATTAATGAATCCGACCATGAGGGGCTGATTGCTTTTGCAAAATCCCGCCATGTTGATCTTACCTTTATAGGAGCGGAAACTCCTTTATTGAACGGACTGGCAGATGATTTTAAGGCGGCTGGCCTTAAGGTATTCGGGCCTGAAAAGGCTGCTGCGGAAATAGAAGGCAGCAAATCCTTTGCCAAGGATCTGATGAAGAAATACGGCATTCCGACCGCAGAGTATGGAACTTTTTCAGACCTTTCTTCAGCACAAGCATATCTGGAGAAAAACGGTGCCCCAATTGTCATTAAAGCGGATGGCCTTGCTGCCGGAAAGGGTGTCGTGGTGGCACATTCCATTAAGGAAGCAAATTACGCGCTTAAGGACATGCTGATTGATTCAAAATTCGGGGCTGCCTCATCAAGAGTTGTTATTGAAGAGTTTTTGGATGGTGAGGAATTTTCTCTGATGGCCTTTGTGAACGGAGAAAAGGTGTATCCGATGGCTATCGCACAGGACCATAAGCGGGCTTATGACGGAGACGAAGGCCCGAACACAGGGGGCATGGGTGCGTATTCTCCAGTACCCCATATTTCTGCAGAAACCGTTGAGCAAGCAGTTGAAACGGTGCTGAAACCCGCAGCAGCTGCACTGGTAAAAGAGGGACGTTCTTTTACCGGAGTGCTGTATGCCGGCTTGATTTCTACAAAAAAAGGCACAAAAGTGATTGAATTCAACGCCCGCTTCGGAGATCCGGAAACACAGGTTGTCCTGCCGCGTCTCCAAAACGACTTTGCGGAAACGCTTGAGGCAGTCCTTGAGGGTCGTGATTATGAACTGAATTGGGATTCAGATGCAGTCATCGGAGTGGTAGCAGCTGCAAAGGGCTATCCGGGGAATTATAAAAAAGGCGCTGTGATTGAGGGAATTGACAATCTTTCATCAGACCTTCATATATATCATGCCGGAACTGGAATAAACAGCTCTGGACAGGTGATCACAGCAGGAGGTCGTGTTCTTTTGGTTGCTGCCAAAGGTGCAAATCTCTCGGCAGCGCAGGATAAGGTATATAAAGAAATGGGACGCGTAAAAAGCGAAGGGCTTTATTGGAGAAAGGACATTGGACATAAAGCGCTGAAGGCCGAAGCGTTAAAATAGCATAAGCCGCCTCTTAAAGGGCGGCTTTTATAGTGGAATAACAATAAGCCTGACAGCTCTGAAGGCCGCACGAACAGCTGCTGTAAATAAAAACAGATACATAGAGAAATAGAGGGCAATTTTGTTCCGGGAGCGGATGATTATCTATTTTTCAATAATAATCTGCGAAAAAGGAATTATATACCAATAGAAAACCTGTATCAAATGTTTTATGATATGTAAGGTTTAAAGTAATTAATTGGAAAGGATGGATGGTTATGAAGAAATTATCCGTGATTTTACTGTCATTTGGTTTGGTGCTTGGTTTTTCATTCAGCGCAGGAGACAACGCTAAAGCAAGTACAAAAATCATCACCTACAAAAATTGTACAGCATTAAACAAGGTATACAAAGGCGGAGTGGCAAAATCGTCAAAGGTTAAAAACAAGGGCGGAAAAACGCACTACAGGCCGTACGTATCAAGCGCCCTTTACAGTAAAAACAGCCATAGCGACAGAGACAAAGATGGAATTGCATGTGAAAGATAAGAGCTGAAATGCTCTTTTTTTTATGCTCTGTGGCTTAATAACAAATCCCTGCACGCAGCTTCATGAATTCCGTGCTTTTTAGCTGAGACAGGGCAAACTCTGCTGTATCCTGAACCGATATTTCCGTTCCTCCCTCAGGAAGCATATCCCGTTCAGTACGATAGCTTCCTGTCCTTATTCCATCAGGCAGATAGGTAGGGCAGACTATCGTCCACTCAAGTCCGCTATCTTTAAGGAAGGTGTAAACCTTATGATGTTCAATTGCTGCAGCGGCAGACCTTCGTCTTGATTCGCTGGATTGGTAGCGAAGCTTATCTGGCTCAAGCCTGCTTTGGAGGATCCCCGCGGTACCGACTGTAACCAGCCTTGTAATTCCCTCTTTTTTCATTGCATCGCATATACGCGGTATACTATCTGAAAGTGTTGTGGTTTTATCTGTGTTCAATGCGCTGATCACGGCATCACAGCCGTGTAAGGCAGCTTGTATATCCTTAATTTGCAGCACATTTCCTTCCAGAACAGCTAGTTTTTCATCTGAAATCTCAATTTTTTCAGGAGAGCGGACCAATGCTGTTACATGATGACCTTCCTGAAGGGCATATGTGACTAAATGGCTGCCGACTCGCCCTGTTGCCCCTAATATTAGCAGATTCAAAAATCATCACCTCATAAGATAATTTTCGGTAAGAAAGGTATTGCAATAATAATGAAAATGTATCATATTGCCTTGGCGGATTCTAGTTTGAGTGCAGGGTTTACAGGAACTAAAAAGTGACTGAAGAACTTTTTGGTTCCTATATTACAAAAAAGTGCGTACTTTTTTTCTGAAAGCATATCTCCCATACTAGTTTTGCAGGATATTTACATGAATAACTAGTGCGCTCAAAGTTAGGCACTTATAAATATAGGGAGGGTTTATTAAATGGCGAGTTCATTACAAGATCGTGTTACGCTGAATAATGGAACAAAAATGCCTTGGTTCGGCCTTGGTGTGTTTAAGGTGGAAGAAGGTCCAGAGCTTGTTGAAGCGGTTAAAACAGCAATCAAGCACGGCTACCGCAGCATTGATACAGCGGCTATTTATGAAAATGAAGAGGGAGTAGGCCAGGGAATCAGAGAAGGGTTGAAGGAAGCCGGCATCACCCGCGAGGAGCTGTTCGTGACATCTAAGGTTTGGAATTCAGATTTAGGATACGAGACAGCCATGGCAGCATATGAGCTGAGCTTGAAAAAGCTGGGTCTTGATTACCTGGATTTATATCTGATTCATTGGCCTGTTGAAGGAAAATATAAAGACGCCTGGAGAGGCCTGGAAAAGCTTTATCAGGACGGAAAAGTGAAGGCTATTGGCGTGAGCAACTTCCAGGTGCATCACTTAAAAGATTTAATGAAGGACGCGCAAGTCAAGCCAGTGATCAATCAAGTTGAACTTCACCCGCGTTTAACTCAAGAAGAGGTACGGGCGTATTGTAAAGAACAAGGCATTCAAGTGGAGGCATGGTCTCCATTAATGCAAGGGCAGCTGCTTGATCATCCTGTGCTTGCTGAAATTGCCAATAAGCATAATAAAACAGTTGCTCAAGTTATTTTGCGCTGGGATCTGCAGCATGAAGTCATCACAATCCCTAAGTCTGTGAAAGAGCAGAGGATTACAGGAAATGCAAAGGTATTTGACTTCCAGCTGACTGAAGACGAAATGGTAAAAATAGATGAATTGAATCAAAATAAGCGTGTCGGTCCTGACCCGGACCATATTGATTTCTAAATCCTAAATAGAGGCTGTGCCATTGGTCAGATTCATGACTAGCGGCACAGCCTCTTTTTCTTGTAAGGCATTCGGGCTGTTTAAGCGAGGATTATCTGGTATCTCCGCTGCCTTGATGTTTGGCCTAATTCACTTATGCATTTCCTGCTTGATGGCATCTGGCATTAAAGCATCCGCAAGGTTTCGATTTCTTTCCATGGCATCTGTTATTGGGCAATAACGTGTGGCGCCGCTGGCAACTTTCATGGAGGCAAGCATGGCAGTCAGCAAGTAAGATTGTTTCCAAGGTTTCCTGACGAGTTTGGCTGTTGACCATGTGAGCAGGGTTAGTCCGCATGTCATTCTTACAAAGCCATTCATTATACTAATATTTTGGTTATCGTTCATATCTTATTGCCCTCCCTTCATAAAGTTTTAACATTAAATTGCTAAACTTTAATGTGTTAATATACTGAATATGGTACTATTAAGGAAAATTGGGTTGCATTTTCCTTTTGTCCGGGTCATAAAAAACCCCTTTGATAATACAATGAAATGTATATCCCGATTAAACGGAGGGATTAGAATTGCTGGAACAGCGCTACAGGTGGAAAAATATGCAGCTGCGCGAGCATATTGACGTGCTGGATGGCATGAAGGCTCCGCATATCTTATTGAAAAATACTACTTATTTAAATCAGTATCTGCGTAAATGGATGAAAGCGAATATCTGGATCTATGAAGACCGGATCATTTACGTAGGCGAAAAGCTTCCTGACGATATCACGGGCTGTGAGGTGCAGGATTGCAAGGGCCAGGTTCTGGTTCCGGGTTACATTGAACCTCATTCCCATCCATTTCAGTTATATAATCCCCAGACGTATGCCCGCTATTCGTCATACTACGGGACAACCACATTGATCAATGATAACCTTTTGCTCTTTTTGCAATTAGATAAAAAGAAAGCGTTTACTTTGTTGAGGGAGCTCCGTAATATACCGTCTTCCATGTACTGGTGGTGCCGCTTTGATTCACAGACTGAGCTCAGGAATGATGAGAGGGTTTTTACTCATGAAGATATCAAGTCCTGGCTTGAGCATGATGCGGTCCTGCAGGGCGGTGAACTGACTGGCTGGCCATCCCTGCTTGCAGGGGATGATATGATGCTGCACTGGATTCAGGAAGCGAAGAGAATGAGGAAACAGATTGAAGGGCACTTTCCCGGCGCTTCAGAGAAAACGCTTGCAAAGATGATGCTGTTCGGCGCAGGCTGTGATCATGAAGCCATGACAGGTAAAGAAGTAATGACACGATTGCTGCAGGGATATACCGTTTCACTCAGGTATTCATCCATCCGTCCGGATCTCCCTGTGCTGCTCGATGAAATCTTGGAAATGGGCATATCCCATTTCGATAGGTTCTTTTTTACAACAGACGGGTCTCCGCCTTCCTTCTATGAAAATGGACTGATTGATGTGATGATTAAAATGGCGATTGACCGGGGAATACCGGTAATTGATGCTTATAACATGGCGACTATTAACATAGCGAAGTATTATAACATTGAATACCTGCATGGAACCATTGCGACCGGCCGGGTGGCAAACATCAATTTTTTATCTGACGAGAAAAACCCAGTTCCTGTTTCGGTGCTCGCCAAGGGCAAGTGGGTGAAAAAAGACGGCGTAAACCTTGAAGCCGATACTGATATAGATTGGACAGAATATGATTTTGAGCCGCTAAAGCTTGACTGGAAGATGGATTTTGATGATCTCGAATTTTCCATGCCGTTTGGGATCGAAATGGTGAATGACGTGATTACGAAGCCCTATTCCATCTCCTCCGACGTATCATATGGAGAGCTGTCCTTTGATCACAATGAGTGTTTTTTCTCCATGCTCGACAGGGGCGGCACGTGGCGCATCAATACAATTGTAAAAGGATTTGCAGACAGGCTGTGCGGGATTGTAAGCTCTTATTCCAACACGGGTGATATTGTGGCGATTGGCAAACGGAAGGAAGACATCATCCTTGCCTTTAACAGAATGAAAGAAATAGGCGGGGGCATAGTACTTGCTGAAAATGGTAAAATTATCTTCGAACTTCCTCTGAAACTAAAGGGATTGATGTCAGACAAACCGGTAGAGATGCTTATAAAGGAAGAAAAGGAATTAAAGCAGTTATTGAAGGAGAGGGGATATCCTTTTTCTGACCCGATTTATACGATGCAGTTCTTCTCATCCACCCACCTGCCTTATATCCGGGTGACTCAAAATGGAGTATACGATGTTATGAAGAAAACTATACTCTTTCCTTCTATAATGCGTTAAAATATAAAAGAAGAAGTTTTTCAACCTCGAGGGAAAGAGCCTGAAAATTTAGTCAGGGAGTGTGCGGTCACCATGCGTAAAACTTTTTCAATCCTGCTGTCTTCGTTTCTTCTGGTGGCTGGCTGCAGCCATAAACAAGATGACAAACCCAAACAGGAACCTCGGTCAACGGATAGCACTAAAACTAAAGATACAGATATAAAGCAAGGTTCATATAAGTACCCTTTAACGGGTATAGGCACGAAAAATTCTGCGGACAGCAGGGCAATTGCCATCATGATTAACAATCATCCGAAGGCAAGGCCGCAAACAGGGCTTTCCAAAGCAGATGTTGTGTACGAAATGCTTGCTGAAGCAGGTATAACCAGGTTCTTGGCTGTATATCAAAGTGAAAAGCCAGAGCAGGCAGGTCCAGTCCGCAGTGCGCGGGATTACTTTGTAAAATTGGCCAAAGGCTTCAATAGTATTTATATAGCACATGGTTATAGCCCTGATGCCAAAAAACTGCTCAAAAGCGGTTATATTGATAATCTGAATGGGATCCAGTATGATGGCACACTGTTCAAACGATCTTCAGACCGGAAAGCTCCGCATAATTCCTATATTACCTACAGCAGCATTGAAAAGGGAGCAAAAATGAAATCGTTTAATTTAACCGGCGCGCCCAGGGCCTTTTCATTTTTGAACGCTAAGCAGCTGAAGGAATTGCAGGGAGACCCGGCAGGAACGATTTCCGTTTCATATGGTTCCGCATCATTCGATGATACTTATGCGTATGATAATGCCCAAGGAAAATATAAACGGTATACAAACAATCAGCAAACGGTGGAATATAAAACAGGTGCATCCATTCTGCTTGACAATATTTTAGTGATTGAGGCGCATCACAAGATTATTGACAGCTACGGGCGCCGTGATATTAACTTTACTTCAGGCGGCAAAGGATATCTCTTTCAAAAAGGGAAAGTGAACAAAGTAGAGTGGAAGAATGTACACGGGGAAATCGTTCCTTTCAGGAATGGCAAAGAGGCAGGCCTCGTCCCCGGAAAAACGTGGGTGAATATCATCCCGGATCATCCCGGGCTTGCTGGCAGCCTATCCTATAAGTAATAGGGAATCAGACATTTAAAGGAGATACACTATGCAAATAGAGAAATTAAGAGGAAAAGAACTGGACCAGCTTTTTAAAGCGGTTTTGACTTTAAAAGATTTGGATGAATGCTATCGGTTTTTTGATGATTTGTGCACGGTGAATGAAATTCAGTCACTTGCACAGCGCCTTGAGGTTGCACGCATGCTTCAAGAAGGAAAAACCTATCATAAAATCGAAACGGAGACAGGCGCAAGCACAGCTACGATTTCACGGGTTAAGCGCTGCTTAAACTACGGAAACGATGCCTATACAATGGCACTTGACCGAATTGCGGAAGACTGAGTTACCGAACGCTTATAAAATCAGCACAGACAGCCGGATTATCTATTCCGGCTTTTTGTTTTTTAGGGGATACTGGGCAGGTTCATGATAGCTATGAGTCCGGGCCTTCTGTTCTTGCTTGCATATACTTGCCTGGGCAGGACATGAGCTTTTCGTATTTGTTTCAGAAATTTTTTGCAAATACATCTCTTTTTTATTGAAAAATCTTAATGCTATAATGTAATGGGAATTAGAATGGAGGATAACGATGTACGATTTTCGCGAGTGGAAGCATGTGTTCAAACTCGATCCAGATAAGGAAATAAGTGATGAGGCGCTGGAGGCGATCTGCGAATCCGGAACAGACGCCATCATGGTGGGGGGATCTGACGGCATCACCCTTGAAAAAGTATTGGATTTAATGGCAAGGGTGCGCAGATATACCGTGCCATGTGTCCTGGAGATTTCTGACGCAGAGACGGTAACGCCAGGATTTGATCTGTACTTTATTCCCTCTGTCTTAAACAGCACAGATCCGGATTGGATTATGAATCTGCATCATAAAGCTGTGAAGGAATACGGGGAAATCATGAACTGGGACGAAATATTTGTAGAAGGATACTGCATTCTTAATCCTTACAGCAAGGCAGCGCTTTTAACAAAGGCTGATGCAAACAAGGATGCCGAGGATGTTGGAGCCTATGCGATGATGGCCGAAAGAATGTTTCATCTTCCTATTTTTTATCTGGAGTACAGCGGAATGTACGGAGATCCTCTTGTCGCAGAAAAAGCAAAAAGTAATTTGGAAGAAGCTGTCTTTTTTTATGGGGGCGGCATTGCTTCAGCAGAGCAGGCTAAGGAAATGGCAGCTCATGCAGATGTCATTGTAGTCGGAAATATTATTTATGATAACCTGGAAGCGGCACTGGAAACAGTAAAAGCTGTTAAATAGAGTTTGAAGGTTCTGATTCAATCCCGAAGCACCTGGCACTATGAGGCCAATATCAAGCAGGGAGTTAAGGGGAAAAGGCCTTTCTGCTTGTGCGCCTTTTCTCCGGGAGTGGACAAGGGGTTTGAATTTTTTATATACTAGGAACAAACGTTCGAAAAAAGGCGGTGTTTTCATGCAGTTTTTATCTGAGAAATTAGTAAATGGTTTAAATGAACAGCAGCAAAAGGCAGTGAAAGCAACGGATGGCCCCCTTTTGATCATGGCCGGCGCAGGGAGCGGAAAAACCAGGGTGCTGACACACCGGATTGCTTATTTAATGGTGGAAAAAGAAGTGGCGCCATGGAATATTCTTGCGATCACTTTTACAAATAAAGCAGCAAGGGAAATGAAGGAGAGAATCCGGGCAATATTGGGTGGAGCGGCAGATGAAATCTGGGTATCCACCTTTCACTCGATGTGTGTGCGGATCTTAAGGCGCGACATTGACCGGATCGGCTTTAACCGTAATTTTTCAATCCTCGATACAACTGATCAGCAATCGGTGATTAAACAGATTCTTAAAGATAAGAATATGGATACGAAAAAATATGATTATCGGGCAATCCTCGGCAGCATCAGTTCAGCAAAAAATGAACTTGTCAGCCCTGAAGAATTTGCAAAAACAGCAGGCGATTACTATAGCCAGGTGACTGCTGATGTTTATACAGAGTATCAAAAAAGGCTCCGCAAGAACCAGGCACTCGACTTTGATGATTTGATCATGATGACGATCCTGCTGTTTCAGCGTGTTCCTGAGGTGCTTGAATATTATCAGCGCAAATTCCAGTATATTCATGTGGATGAGTACCAGGATACAAACCGGGCACAATATATGCTTGTAAAGCAGATGGCATCCCGCTTCAGGAACATCTGTGTTGTCGGTGATTCCGATCAGTCCATTTACCGCTGGCGGGGTGCTGATATAGCCAACATCCTGTCTTTTGAAAAGGATTATCCGAATGCAACGGTCATTTTCCTTGAGCAGAACTACCGTTCGACGAAAAGAATTCTTTCCGCAGCCAACGGTGTCATTGGAAATAACAGCAACCGGAAGCCGAAGAATCTTTGGACTGAAAACTCTGAAGGAAATAAGATCTTTTATCTCCGTGCAGACAGCGAGCAGGGAGAAGCACAGTTTGTAGCCGGAAAGATTAATGAAATATCCAGGGATTCTGGCAGAAAGCTCTCTGACTTCGCCATATTGTACCGCACAAATGCACAGTCACGTGTCATGGAGGAAGTGCTGCTGAAATCCAATATCCAGTACAGCATCGTGGGCGGCATCAAGTTCTATGACCGCAAAGAAATCAAGGATATCTTAGCTTATTTGCGCCTGATTGCGAATCCGGATGATGATATCAGCCTGCGCAGGGTGATTAATGTGCCGAAACGGGGAGTAGGCTCTACCTCCCTGGATAAAATCGCGGACTATGCTGCAAGCCAGGACCTTTCCATGTTTGGGGCGCTGGAGGAGATTGAGCATATCGGTCTCAGCCCGAAAATCATGAAGGCGGCAAGGGAGTTCCGGGATCTTGTCAAAGGCTACAGCAACATGCAGGAATACCTTTCTGTTACAGAGCTGGTGGAAGAGGTCATCGGCAAGTCAGGATACCGTGAAATGCTTGAGGCTGAAAAAACAATCGAATCTCAAAGCAGGCTGGAAAACATTGATGAATTTCTATCTGTAACAAAGAACTTTGAGGAAAAAAATGATGATAAATCACTAGTTGGATTCCTGACTGATCTTGCTCTAGTGGCAGATATTGATTCACTGGATGATACAGATGAAGCACAGGAGACAGTCACATTAATGACGCTGCACTCTGCAAAGGGGCTGGAGTTTCCTGTAGTGTTCCTATTGGGGCTTGAGGAAGGCGTGTTTCCTCACAGCCGTTCACTCATGGATGAAGAAGAAATGGAAGAAGAGCGGCGTCTTGCTTACGTGGGTATTACGCGTGCAGAAACCGAGCTTTACATCACGAATGCCCAAATGAGGACACTATACGGACGGACAAACATGAATCCTGTTTCCCGGTTCATTAGTGAAATTCCGGAAGACCTGCTTGAAGACCTGATGCCGAAGCCTAAGGCCAAAAGGTTCAGCAGCCAAAGCAGCTATTCTTCAAAACCTGTTCAATCAGGCGGCACCCAGCGTACCCCATCATTTGGGCGGGCTGTATCGGCGCCTTCTAAAACAGGCGGAGATGAAATCGGCTGGAAGGTCGGCGACAAGGCTTCACATAAAAAGTGGGGAACCGGAACGGTCGTCAGTGTGAAAGGTGAAGGCGAAGGGAAGGAACTTGATATTGCATTCCCGAGCCCTACCGGCATCAAACGCTTGTTGGCCAAGTTTGCACCAATTGAAAAAGCATAAATGCGGGCATTCTCCCGCAGTCTAAAATAAAATAGAAGCTATTCAGACTGACTGAAGGGTCTGTCAGTCTGAATTTATCTGTAAAAAAGAAAGGGCTGGATTTATGGACATAAAGGCTGCGCAAAAAATTGTCACAGACCTGCAGAATCTGCTGAATCAGTACAGTTATGAATATTATGTAATGGATAAGCCCTCTGTGCCGGATTCAGAGTATGACAAGCTTTTAAGAGAGCTCATTGAATATGAAGAGCAATTTCCAGAGCTGCGCACTCCTGATTCTCCGACACATCGTGTGGGCGGAGCGATTTTAGATATGTTTGAAAAGGTCGAGCACAGCAGTCCGATGCTCAGCCTTGCCAATGCCTTCAACGAAGATGATTTAAGGGACTTTGACAGAAAGGTCCGCCAGGCAGTGGGAGAAGACTATTCCTATGTCTGTGAATTGAAAATTGACGGTTTGGCCGTGACCCTGCAGTATGAAAATGGCTACTTTACCCGCGGGGCGACCCGGGGGGACGGGACGGTCGGCGAGGATATCACGGAAAACCTGAAGACCATTAAAACCATTCCTCTTAAACTTAAGGAAGCAGTTACACTCGAGGTCCGCGGTGAAGCGTTCATGCCGAAGAAATCATTTGAAGCTCTGAACAAGGGGAAAGAAGAGCGCGGAGAGGAGCCATTCGCAAATCCGCGCAATGCGGCTGCAGGGTCCCTAAGGCAGCTGGATCCCAAACTTGCGGCGAAAAGAAAGCTTGATATTTTTCTATATGCCATTGCAGATCTTGGCGAAACAGGTGTGAAGTCTCACAGCGAAGGCTTGAACCTTCTGGATAGGCTTGGCTTTAAAACCAACCATGAACGGAAAAAATGCGCAGGCATTGAGGAAGTACTTGAGTATATCTCGGGATGGGGAGAAAAGCGTCCGAATCTGGCCTATGACATCGACGGAATCGTTGTAAAGGTGGATTCCCTTGATCAGCAAGAGGAGCTGGGAAGAACGGCAAAAAGCCCCCGCTGGTCCATAGCGTATAAATTCCCTGCCGAGGAAGTCATAACCACACTCAGGGATATTGAGCTTAATGTCGGCAGGACAGGGGTCGTAACCCCAACTGCCATACTGGATCCTGTTCGTGTTGCAGGCACGACCGTACAGCGGGCCACTCTTCATAATGAAGACTTAATCCGCGAAAAGGATATTAAAATCGGCGATAAAGTAGTTGTCAAAAAGGCCGGCGATATCATACCAGAGGTCGTGAATGTCCTTGCTGAGAAGAGGACAGGCGAAGAGAGGGATTTCTTTATGCCTGCGCATTGCCCTGAGTGCGATAGCGAGCTTGTGAGGCTGGAGGGGGAAGTGGCCCTTCGCTGCATTAATCCGAAATGCCCGGCACAAATCCGTGAAGGGCTGATCCACTTTGTATCCAGGAATGCGATGAATATTGACGGACTTGGGGAAAAGGTAATCAGCCAATTGTTCGGTGAGCATCTGATAAAGGATGTTGCCGATATTTATAAATTGACAGAAGAACAGCTTCTGGGACTGGAACGGATGGGAGAAAAATCCGCTTCAAATCTGCTGCAGGCCATACAGGCATCTAAAAGCAATTCGCTTGAACGTCTGCTGTTTGGCCTAGGGATCCGCCATGTCGGATCGAAAGCGGCGAAAACACTTGCCCAGGAGCTCGGAAGCATGGAAGCCTTAAGCAAGGCAACAGCAGAGGAATTGACTTCCATCAATGAAATCGGTGGGAAAATGGCTGATTCTGTTGTTTCCTATTTTGAGATGGAAGAGGTGCAGGAACTGCTGAAGGAGCTGCAAGCAGCAGGAGTTAATTTTGAATATAAGGGGCCGAGGCCGGTCTCTCCAGAAGAATCTGACTCTATATTTGCTGGCAAAACCATCGTGCTCACTGGTAAACTGAGTATATTGACAAGAGGCGAGGCCCAGGAGAAGCTTGAGGCACTGGGAGCCAAGGTTTCAGGAAGCGTCAGCAAAAAAACGGATCTCCTGATTGCGGGGGAAGATGCAGGCTCCAAGCTTGCCAAGGCTGAAAGTTTAGGAATTGATGTTTGGGACGAGGAACGGCTGATTGAAGAATTAAATAAGTAAGAGGGTGTAAGCCATGAAGAAAGTTCCCTTTCTCGTGCTGATTATAATGCTGTTTCTTGCGGGGTGTGCCCCGAAATTCGACAAGCAGCAGGAAGTGGTGAAGGATTCATCAAAATCAAAAGAAAAAGCAATTATTCCAAAGTACAAAATTTCTGATGAATACTACCGTACGATACTGCCATTTGAACCGGCAAAAGCGAGAGGACTTGTAGTTTCCAATTTAAATACCCGCTATGACATTAAAGAGTTCGAAACAGGGCTCATGAGAATAGCGCAGAATAATTTTGATCCGAATAAGTATCTTTTCCAGGAAGGGCAATCCCTTGATTCACATACCGTGAGTCTTTGGCTGAACCGCAAGTTCACTAAGGCACAGGCCAAGGAAAATGGCATAAAGGCCGGCGATAATATTGGCTTGAATCCATTAGATCCGGGTAAAGGCAATATTGATACCCGAAATAAGAAATATCCGATATACCTGGCCCACATTCTTGAGCAGGATTATCTGCTTAAGGATTCAAAGAATAAGGTGAGCCTTGGCGGTGTTGTGATTGGTCTTGCCCTCAATTCTGTACACTATTATCAAAAAGAAGAGTACGGCGCTACCTATAATACAAAAGTTCCTCAGGCGGAGGTTGTTTCACATGGTAAACAAATCGCCCAGCAGGTATTACAGCGCCTTAGAAAGATGGACAAGCTTAAAAACATTCCAATTACGATTGCTTTATTTGAGCAAAAGCAGAAATCTTCTGTGATTCCGGGGAATTTCATTTATTATACAAATGTAGATGCAGGAAGCGGTCAGGTGGATAAATGGGAAAAGGTGAATGAAAAGTATTATCTCCTTCCCTCTGATACTGCAAATACAGATCACAGAGATGACAATGTGGCATTCCTGAACTTTAAACAGGATGTAGAAAAGTATTTCCCTAACTTCAATGGAGTAATGGGAAGGGCTCTTTATGAAGAAGATCAAATGAAGTCTTTAAATATTGATATTCCGATTCAATTTTATGGGAGCTCAGAAGCAGTGGGCTTCACCCAATATGTAACAGGACTCGTTATGGAGCGCTTCCCTGCGTATGTTTCCGTCCAGGTGTCCATTACATCGGTAAATGGACCGGAAGCACTTATTGTGCGAAAAGCGAATCAGGACCAGCCAACCGTCCATATTTATGATTAATAGACTTTAGGAAATCCCGGTACTGCTGTACCGGGATTTTTTGCGGGAATCTGCCTCATGCCGGCTTGAGCGTAAGGAACAGGGTACAACTGTCTGCAAAAATCAGGCGGCTGAAGCGAAAACACCTGGCAATAGAACATACATGGATGTAAAAAGAAGAGATTAAAAGATTTTTAGAAAATTCTTTCAGAAATACTATATGAAGATGTTTGAAGAGTTTGAACTTATCAGTTAAAATGATAGATGGTGTTAAAGAATTATACATAGGAGGGATTATCTTGGTACAGGCATACAAGCATGAACCATTTACTGACTTTTCTCAAGACTCCAATAAAAATGGGTTCCTTGAAGGATTAAAAACCGTTAAGGAATACCTTGGCAAAGACTATGACCTATTAATCGGAGGAGAAAGAATCTCCACTGAAGATAAAATTGTTTCTTACAATCCTGCTAATAAAGACGAAGTAATTGGAAGCGTTTCAAAAGCAAGCCGCGACTTGGCTGAAAAGGCAATGGAGGCTGCTGATGAAGCATTTAAATCATGGCGCAAGGTGAAGCCGGAGGTAAGAGCTGATGTTCTTTTTAAAGCAGCTGCCATCATCCGCCGCCGTAAGCACGAGTTCTCGGCTCTTATGACGAAGGAAGCAGGAAAGCCTTGGCATGAAGCAGATGCAGATACTGCCGAAGCAATTGATTTCCTTGAATTTTATGCGCGCCAGATGCTGAAATTGAAAAATGGCCTTCCTGTTCAAAGCCGTCCGGACGAGTTCAACCGTTTTGATTATATACCGCTTGGTGTCGGCATTATCATTTCACCATGGAACTTCCCATTTGCAATCATGGCTGGAACGACTGTTGCTGCCATCGTTGCCGGAAACACGGTACTGTTAAAGCCGGCTTCAACAACACCGATTGTTGCAGCGAAGTTTGTAGAAGTAATGGAAGAAGCAGGCCTTCCTAAGGGCGTCCTGAACTTCGTGCCGGGAAGCGGTGCAGAAGTTGGAGACTACCTGGTAGACCATCCGCGCACACGCTTTGTTTCCTTTACAGGATCGCGTGAAGTCGGCATCCGCATTTTTGAGCGTGCTTCTAAGGTAAACGAAGGTCAAATATGGCTTAAGCGTGTGATCGCTGAAATGGGCGGCAAAGATACAATTGTCGTCGACAAAGAAGCAGATCTTGAATTGGCAGCGCAATCTATCGTGAAATCGGCATTCGGCTTCTCTGGACAAAAGTGTTCAGCATGTTCCCGTGCTGTTATCGTAGAAGATGTGTATGATCAAGTCTTAAACCGTGCTGTAGAATTAACGAAGGAATTGACTGTCGGAAATCCGGAAGACCAGTCATACTTCATGGGGCCTGTAATTGACCAGGCTGCTTATAATAAGATTCTTGAATACATTGAAATCGGAAAAGGAGAAGGCAGGCTATTAGCCGGCGGAGAAGGCGACGACTCTAAAGGATATTTCGTCCAGCCGACAATCATTGCAGACCTGGATCCGAAAGCCCGCTTGATGCAGGAAGAAATCTTTGGTCCTGTAGTGGCTTTCGCTAAGGCAAAGGATTTCGACCATGCTATTGAAATTGCCAACAATACAGATTACGGTTTGACAGGTGCAGTTATCACAAGCAACCGTGAAAACATGGAAAAAGCGCGCGAGGATTTCCATGTCGGAAATCTATACTTTAACCGCGGCTGTACAGGAGCTATTGTCGGATACCAGCCATTCGGCGGATTCAACATGTCAGGTACAGATTCCAAAGCAGGCGGACCGGATTACATCGCCCTTCACATGCAAGGGAAAACAACGTCAGAAGCCTATTAATCTCTTCTGTTCATAGAAGGTCTCAGACTGCAGACAAACCCGAAAAAGCGGGTTTGCCTGCAGTCTTTTTTGTTTTGGGCTATATTCGTGAACTTTGCTGCTATAGAACAAGGTGGCTGATTTCCGCTCCAGGATGCTACTTTCGGCGGGGCGGCCGGTGTGCCTCCGAAAAAAAGATAGATTATTGCTGAATGTTAGAAAGGAGAAAAGGTTTTAGTGCAGAGTGAAGTGGTATACTGCCATATTTCCCGGCTGTACTACAAAAAGAGACTATTTCCCGGACAATATTCGCGTTCCCTTCTATTATTTTGACTCCTTTCTTAAAGACTGCTGTTTTTTAATGAACTGTGGAAGGAGATTCATGCAAAATTATACATGCCCATATTATGAAAGCGTTCATTGCTGAAAATGAAAGCGGAAGCATTGTGAAGATCTGTTTTCCTATACTATCTATTGTTGCTTTAATGCAAGATAGTCTGATATGATTTAAAAGAATGTTCAAACAGATAAAAATCAGGCTTTTGCAGAACCGTTATGAATGATCATCGGCCCTTTTCATTAAGAGCCGATTTTTTCAATCAGGGGGTGCGGAGCCTTCCCTTTATTGGGTATCGGCACGGTTGAGGTGCTGTTTTTATTAATTTCCGGAGGTGGAAAGATGTCACGGATTACAATGGATCAGGTCAAGCATGTGGCACATCTGGCAAGGCTCGCTATTTCTGAGGAAGAAGCTGTACAATTTCAGAAGCAGCTTGATACTATGATTTCTTTTGCAGAGCAGCTGAATGAGCTGGATACAGAAAATGTCGAACCAACTTCACATGTGCTGAAAATGTCCAACGTCATGAGAGAGGATATTGCGAAAGAAGGCTTGCCGATTGATAAGGTGCTCAAAAATGCACCAGACAGCAAGGATGGACACATAAGGGTTCCGTCCATTATGGATTAAGGAGGGGAAGAAGGATGTCATTGTTTCAGCATGGTGTTCCAGAGCTTCACAAGCTTTTACATAGGAAAGAAATTAAAGCCTCTGAACTTGTGAATGAATCTTTTGAAAGAATCAGGCAGGTGGATGGTCAGATTAAGGCCTTTTTAACACTTGATGAAGAAAATGCCCGCAGCAAGGCGAAGGAAATAGATGAAAGAATAGCGTCAGGAAAAGATCATGGAAACCTATTCGGCTTGCCGATCGGGATTAAAGACAATATCGTGACAGAAAACCTGCGCACTACAAGCGGAAGCAGAATCCTTGAAAACTTTAATCCGATTTATGATTCCACAGTCGTTCAAAAGCTGAAAAAAGCGGAAACGATCACGATTGGGAAGCTGAATATGGACGAGTTTGCGATGGGTTCCTCCAATGAAAACTCCGCCTTCCAGGTTACACGCAATCCATGGAATACAGATTATGTCCCTGGTGGCTCTTCAGGCGGATCTGCAGCGTCGGTTGCAGCAGGAGAAGTCCTATTTTCCTTAGGATCAGATACGGGCGGCTCGATTCGCCAGCCTGCAGCCTACTGCGGAGTTGTTGGCCTAAAGCCTACATACGGAAGAGTGTCGCGTTTCGGCCTTGTGGCCTTTGCTTCCTCCCTTGACCAAATTGGTCCTGTTACAAGGACGGTTGAGGATAATGCATACTTGCTTGAAGCCATTTCAGGCATCGACCACATGGATTCAACCTCTGCGAATGTGGATGTGCCAAGCTTCTCTTCTTCTTTGACTGGAGATATCAGGGGACTGAAAATCGCCGTTCCTAAGGAATATTTGGGTGAGGGTGTTGGAGAAGAAGCGAGAAATTCTGTTTTAGCAGCTCTTAAGGTGCTGGAGGGCCTTGGCGCCGAGTGGGAGGAAGTGTCGCTGCCGCATTCTAAATATGCGCTGTCCGCTTATTATCTGCTTTCCTCATCTGAGGCATCAGCCAACCTGTCCCGTTTTGACGGCGTCAGATACGGCTACAGGACAGATGGAGCACAGAACCTGCTGGACATGTACAAGCAGACACGTTCTGAAGGCTTTGGAGATGAGGTGAAGCGCCGGATTATGCTTGGAACCTTCTCCCTAAGCTCGGGGTACTATGATGCGTATTATAAAAAGGCTCAAAAAGTTCGCACACTGATTAAAAAAGATTTTGAAGATGTATTTGAAAAATATGATGTGATTGTCGGGCCGACCACTCCGACTCCGGCCTTTAAGATCGGTGAAAAGACGGATGATCCATTAACCATGTATGCCAATGATATTTTGACCATCCCTGTGAATTTGGCGGGAGTTCCTGCCATTTCCGTACCGTGCGGCAATGCCGGCGGACTGCCACTTGGGCTTCAGATTATCGGAAAGCACTTTGATGAAAGCACTGTGTACCGAGTGGCGCATGCCTTTGAACAGGCAGGAGACTTTTATAAAAAATTACCGCAATTGTAAGGGGTGAACGTGATGAAATTTGAAACAGTGATTGGCCTTGAAGTACATGTAGAGCTTAAAACAGATTCAAAAATTTTCTCGGACAGCCCAAACCACTTTGGCGCTGCACCGAACACTAATACAAGCGTGATTGACTTAGGCTATCCGGGCGTGCTACCAGTCATCAATAAAAAAGCTGTGGACTTTTCAATGAAGGCTGCAATGGCTTTAAACTGTGAAATTGCCGAAGAAACGAAATTCGACCGTAAAAACTACTTTTATCCGGACAATCCGAAGGCATATCAGATTTCCCAATTTGATAAGCCGATCGGCGAGCATGGCTGGATCGAAATTGAAGCTGGCGGAAAGAAAAAGAAAATCGGCATCACAAGGATCCATATGGAAGAAGATGCAGGTAAGCTGACACATACTGGTGACGGTTATTCGCTTTGTGATTATAACCGCCAGGGGACGCCGCTGGTTGAAATTGTTTCTGAACCTGACATTTCGACACCGGAAGAAGCGTATGCTTATCTGGAAAAACTAAAATCCATCATCCAGTATACTGGGGTGTCAGACTGCAAAATGGAGGAAGGCTCCCTGCGCTGTGATGCCAATATCTCTCTTCGCCCTGTTGGCCAGCTTGAGCTTGGCACCAAAACAGAGCTTAAAAACTTAAACTCCTTCAGCTTCGTCCGTAAAGGGCTGGAGTATGAGGAAAAGCGCCAGGAAGAGATCTTATCATCCGGAGGCGTCATTGAACAGGAAACACGACGCTTTGATGAAAGCACAGGCAAAACCCTGTTAATGCGTGTGAAGGAAGGGTCAGATGATTACCGGTACTTCCCGGAGCCAGATCTATTATCCATCTTTATTGATGAAGATTGGAAAAACAGGATCCGCTCTGAAATTCCTGAGCTGCCAGATCAGCGGAAAAAACGCTATACAGAGGAATTCGGGTTGTCTGTGTATGATGCGGCAGTTTTGACCGTAACAAAGGAAACAGCAGACTTTTTTGAAGAAACTGTAGCGCTCGGAACTGATCCGAAGCTTGCTTCCAACTGGATCATGGGCGAACTATCCGCATATTTGAATGCAGAAGGAAAAGAACTGCATGAAGCTGCACTGACTTCTGAATCGCTTGCAGGCTTAATCAAGCTGATTGAAAATGGCACAATTTCTACAAAGATTGCCAAGCAGGTCTTCAAGGAATTGGCCGAAAAAGGCGGAAACGCAGAAGAAATCGTAAAAGAAAAGGGACTTGTCCAGATTTCTGATGAAGGAGCCCTCCGCAAGATTGTCGGTGAGGCGCTCGACAGCAATCCGCAATCGATTGAAGACTTCAAGAATGGCAAAAACAAAGCAATCGGCTTCCTTGTCGGCCAAATCATGAAAGCGACTAAAGGACAGGCGAATCCGCCGTTAGTGAATAAGATTCTGGTTGAGGAAATCAATAAACGATAAAAGCAGTAAAAAAGCTGTCATGAAGGTATGATTTCCTCCATGGCAGCTTTTTTTGCACTTATCCTTTTGTCCCGGATGATATATTTGAGCCTTCAATGAAATGACGCTGAAAAATAAAGAAAAGAATCAGCGTCGGAATCAAAACCATTACTGACATCGACATTAAATAGTGCCACTGTACCTGCATGCTGCCCTTGAAGGTCTGAAGCCCAAGCTGCAGCGTGTACAGCTTTTCATCGCTTAGATACAAGAGCGGCCCTAACAGGTCATTCCAGGAGCCGTTAAAGGAAAATACAGCCACTGTGATCAGTGCAGGCTTTGTCAGCGGCAGCATAATGTGCCACCAGATTTTAAAGTGGCTGGCACCGTCCATGATCGCCGCCTCGATGAACTCGTCCGGTATGGTCATCATGAATTGGCGGAGCAGGAAGATGAAAAACGCGCTGCCTAGAAAAGCAGGAACAATTAAAGGCAAATAGGTATTTACCCAGCCGATTTTTGAGAACATGATATACTGGGGGACCATTGTGACAAATCCCGGAATCAGCATGGTAGAAAGAACAAGTGTAAATAGAATATTTCTGCCTTTAAAACGGATTTTTGCAAATCCGTATGCAACAAAGGAATTCACAAGTACACTGCCAATTGTAGACACTACAGAGATGAACAGTGTGTTCAGCCCCCATTTTGTAAAAGGAGCTGAATTCCAGGCTTTTGCATAATTTGAGAAATGAAAAACCTTGGGAATGAAAGAGGGCGGGTTCTGCATAATTTCAGCAGGCGACTTCAGGGAGGTAGAAACCATCCACCAAAGAGGCGTCAGCAAAACAAGGCTCCCAAGCACAAGTATCGTAAAAATAAGTGCATTCCTTGTATTTCTCCGGAATTTATTTGTTTTGTAAAACTTCACTTCTGTATTCATTTATTTTCACCTCCATCATAATGCACCCACTTTTTACTGAACTTCATGTTGAAGAAGGTGAGAACCATGATAATAATGAATAAGAACCAGGCCATAGAGGATGCGTAGCCCATATCGAATACTTCAAAGGCATTGTTCCACATATGCAGATTAAAGAACAGCAGGGAGTTGGATGGCCCTCCGTCTCCATTCTGCGTCATCACATAGGCCTCCTGGAAAATTTGGAAAGCTCCAATTGTGCTTGTTATCAGATCAAAGAAGATAATCGGCGATAACATAGGCAGTGTGATGCGGAAGAACTTCTGAAAACTGTTTGCACCGTCCAGATCGGCTGCTTCATAGAGGGAAGGAGAGATACTTTGCAAACGTGCAAGATACAGAAGCATGCCTCCTCCAACACTCCAAAGCTTCATCATGATAAGGGCGGGCTTTGTCCATGCCGGGTCGAACAGCCAGGATGGCCCTTCGATGCCGAACCAGCCAAGGAATGTGTTCACAAGGCCTGAAGATGGGCTTAACAGCTGCATCCATAAAAAATAAACGGCCACGCCTGAAAGGATCGCAGGCAGATAAAAGATGGTACGGAATATCTTCATGCCTGGTATTCTCTGGTTCATTAAAACAGCGACAAAGATGGCACCTGCGGTTGTGAGCGGAACGGAAAATAGGACAAAATAGCAGGTATTCCATAGGGACGTCCAAAAAAGGTCATCCATTGTGAACATTCTTTTATAGTTTGCGAGTCCGATAAAGTTCATCTTTGAGGTAATGTTGTAATCTGTGAAGCTCGCGTAAAGTGAAAACAGGAGCGGGCCGGCCGTCAAAAATAGCAGGCCGATAAGCCATGGAGAGATGAATATGTATCCAATCAGGTTATCAGATTTGCGGTTGCTGGATCTTGATTTTTTAAAAAGCAATATGTTTGGCTTTGTTTGTTTTCCTTTTTTACCGGCACCAGTTTTTTTCTTCTGGGCTGATTCAATGGCACCGGCTTCATTTTTAAGTGCAGCTTCTCGCATCATGCCAGACCTCTTTTCATTAGAAAGAAGAGAAGCCAAGATGGCCTCTCATTCTATCATTCTTATTTTCTTTGCTGCTTTACGTCTTTTTCTGCTTTTTCAAGTGCCTTCTTCGCGGATTTCTTGCCATGGATGGCTGCGTCTATCTGCGGGTCGATTCTTGACTGGTAATCCGGGTAATGAATCGGTACAGGATGAAGCCTGGTATCCTTCAGATTATCCACAGCCTGTTGATAAACCATTTTTTCCTTGCCGCTAAAACCTTTAATCACGTTTTTGGCAGCCTGCATGTTGGCGATGTTATCATAGTTTTTCTTTGCCCAGTATTCCTGTGCCTTTACGCCAGCCATGTATTTTATGAAGGCTGCTGCTTCTTTCGGATGCTTGGCGCCTTTAGGGATTTCCAGTACAAATCCGCCGCCTTCATTCCAGTGTCTGCTGCTGCTGTCATAGGCAGGCATAGGAGCTACGCCAAAGTCCATATTTGTTTTAGAGTCGCGGATCTGCGTATAGAATGTGGCAACATCTGTCCACATGGAAACCTTGCCGGATATGAATGGGTTGGATTGGCCGCTGCCGAAGTCCGCTTCATATTTCTGCAGGTTTTTATCTCCAAGGCGTTTTCTCCAATCGGCGATCCATTTCAGTGTTTCTATCTTTCTTGGAGTCGCAATCTCAAGCTTGTCACCTTCTATAAAGCCTTTTCCGTTGTCTGCATTGGCCATCCAGCTTCCTGCACCAAAGCTTCCCCATGTCGGATAAAAGCCGATGCGCTCATAGCTGCTGCCTTTTTTTACATCGAGTTTCTTAGCATACTCTTCAAGCTCCTTCCAAGTGGAAGGAGGGCGGTTAGGGTCGAGTCCCGCTTCTTTGAAATCTTTTTTATTGTAGAAAAGCAAACGTGTATCTGTTGTAAAGGGAACGCCGTAGAATTTCCCTTTGTATTCAACGGTCTTCCAAAGGTTCGGATATAACTCATTTTTGATGCTTTCATTTATGTATGGAGACAGGTCCTCAGATTGCTTGTTTTGTGCCCGGTGGGAAACACTGTTTATGTCATTGACGATAACATCTGCGGGATTTCCCGCTGCGACTGCTGCCAGGTTCTTTGTCCAAATATCTCCCCATGGCACATATGTATGTTTAACTTCAATTTTATCTTGTGACTGATTGAAATCATTCACAATTTTCTCAATTACCGGTTTTCTTGTTTCAGAGCCCCAGAAAGTCTGGAAGCTTACGATCACTTTTCCGTCCTTTGTTTTATCAGATGCACCGCCCGATCCGCCTGAGCATGCAGAGAGCATCAAGCAGGCAGCGACTGACATCAGCAAAACCCATTTCATTCTTCTCACAATATGTACCTCCATAGTTGATATTTCAAGAAAGTATTCCAACCTTGCATTTACCACAAATATAAACAAATGAAACCTGCTAAGTTTATCCGGCAGGTTTTTTTGTGGAATCTGTTAGTGGCTCCGCACCCATAAATCATTGCTTGAACTGGAGTTATGGAGTGAAATGCAGTATAATTTTTAGCGGGAATGCTGATTGAAAAAAGCGGATATGAGCGGATATGAAAAGATAGGCGCCAGGATGGACTGGCTGCCACCGGGACATTGCATTTTTAGATGTGAATCGTTACCATAAAAAGACAAAGTCTTGATTTTGAAAATAGGATGATGGAAATGAAAAGAGCAAGATTGATTTACAATCCGACTTCAGGCAGGGAAGCAATCAAGAAGCATCTGCCGCAAGTATTGGCAAAGCTTGAAATGGCAGGCTATGAAGCCTCCTGCCACGCCACGACGTGTGAGGGCGATGCCACGAATGCTGCACGGATTGCCATTGAGCGGGGCTATGATACGGTAATTGCAGCAGGCGGTGACGGCACGATTTATGAGGTTGTTAATGGGCTAGCCGATGCTGAGGTTCGTCCTAATCTTGGAATCATTCCGGTTGGGACAACCAATGACTTTGCGCGTGCCATCCATGTGCCAAGGTCCATTGAAAATGCTGTGGATATTATTGCAGCTGGCCATACCATGCCAATAGATATCGGGAAAATGAACGAAAAATACTTTATAAATATTGCTGGCGGAGGACGCCTGACTGAGCTCACATATGAAGTGCCAAGCAAGTTGAAAACAATGATCGGACAGCTTGCATACTACTTAAAAGGTATTGAGATGCTGCCATCTATCAAGCCGACAGAAGTTAGCATTGAATATGACGGAAAGATCTTCGAAGGCGAAATCATGCTGTTTTTAGTGGCGAATACAAATTCAGTCGGCGGTTTTGAAAGACTTGCCCCGGATGCATCACTGAATGACGGAATGTTCACCATGCTGATTCTTAAGAAAACGAACCTGGCTGATTTCATCAGGATCGCTTCATTGGCCATCCGAGGCGAGCATGTGAATGACCGGAATGTCATCTATGCCAAAGCCAACAGAATCAAGGTCATTACTAAGGACAAAATGCAGCTGAATCTGGATGGGGAATTCGGCGGGCTTGCACCTGCAGAATTTGTGAACCAGTACCGCCATTTCAATGTGTTTGTGCCTAAAGGCAAGCTTGCTGATGATCCGGCTAATCAATAATGCTGAAAACTACACCCCTGGGACAGCGGTCTCAGGGGTGTTTTATATGTAGGCTGTTTTCGTAAACTTTATTGCTATCTGAACAAGGGGTTGATTTCCGCTCCAGGATGCTCGCTTTCCGTGGGGCGGGCGGTGAGCCTCACAAGCAAAGCTTGCGGGGTCTCACCTTCCCGCTAATCCCACAGGAGTCTCGCACCTTACACTCCAATCAACCCGGTTTAACAACAGGATTGCTTCACAGAACAATAAAAAAAAACAATCTTTAAGAAAAGAGCCAATATTTATAAAACTGCACCAAAAATGATGGCTGGGAAGCAAGAATGGGCGAGGCGTGAGAACATCACTTAGAGCCTGGCTCATGCCGTTTACGTTATAGTTGGAATAAATATGAAAAAATATAAGCCAGTACCTTGCAATAAACAATAGCGGGTGGTATATTATGAAACAGAGGTACATATTATGGAACAGTACCATACAATGTATAGTAGTTAAACGGCGATAAGGGGTGTGAAAGGTGAACGTACAATTTAAAAAAGGCGTCTTGGAGTTATGCGTGCTCGTGCTTTTAGATAAAAAAGACCGCTATGGATATGAGCTTGTGCAAAAAATATCCGATCAGATAGAAATTTCAGAGGGCTCTGTGTATCCCTTGCTTAGAAGGCTCACAAAGGAAGAGTATTTTACGACATATTTGCAGGAATCGAGCGAGGGTCCGTCACGTAAGTACTACAAGCTTACAGATAAAGGGCGTATTTATTTGAGAGAACTGATAGCAGAGTGGAATGAATTTACAAATGGAGTCAATACATTGATTAAAGAAGGTGTGAACCATGAATAAAGAACAATATCTGCATCAATTGGATGTGGCCCTGAAGCGTCTCCCTGCTCATGAGAGAAAGGATATCCTTTGGGATTATGAAGAACACTTCGCAAACGGAATCGAGGAAGGCAAAAGTGAGGAGCGGATTTCAGCTTCACTTGGGTCTCCCCAGCAAAACGCCAAGGAGCTGCTTGCGTCTTATCATATAGGAAAGGCTGAAAAGAAGGTTACAACCGGAAATATCCTGCGGGCAACATGGGCTGCGCTCGGGCTTGGATTTTTCAATATCGTATTTATCCTGGGACCTGTCATCGGCATAGCAGCTGCAATGGCCACAGGATGGATTTCAGGAGCAGCTTTTATCCTCAGCCCTCTTATGGTACTTGTGGGTTCAGCGGTAAACCGGGGTACCTTCGAATGGTATGATTTATTCTTTTCCATAGGATTATGCGGAGCCGGGCTCTTCATTTTAATTGGCATGTACTACGCCACATATGCATTGGTCCGCGGGCTGATCCGTTATCTGAAATTCAATGCTTCTGTTGTGAAAGGCGGTCTGAATCGTGGGTAAAATAAAAAAACTAAGTATACTGGCAGCTCTTCTTTTGATCATTGGAATTACAGGGGCACTTTTAACGTATCAATCAGGAAAAGAAGTACGGATTTCACAGAACAAAACTGCAGCAGACTCAAACTACAAAAACGTGGTCATTGATACTGACAATGCGGGTGTGGAGATTCAGCCTGTTTCTTCAGGACCGGCAAAAGCAGTACTGAGCGGCAAAAGCTCGGAACAAAAGCAGCTGGACTTTACCATGAAAAAAGAAGGCTCCACACTGAAAATTAAAGTAAAAGAAAAGCAGAGGAAGTTCTATAACTTTGACTTTTCCTTTACTTCTTTAAAGCTGAAGGTGTATATTCCGCAAAAGCAGTACAGATCACTGACCGTTCATAATGATAATGGACTTATTAAGGCAAAAGATATGAAGGCGGACAGCCTGACTTTAATTGTAAATAACGGCTATGTCGACCTGAAGAATATTCAATCAAAACACTCATCCATTTCTGCAGACAATGGCAGGATGTTTTTAGATAAAGTAACGGGCGATGTGAAGGCAGCGGCAAATAACGGGGAAATCAAGATGATTACTAGTGACCTTGAACGCAATATCACACTTGACTGCGATAATGGCAAAATTTCTATCAAAACAGAAAAAGAGCCCCGGAATGCAGCCTTCCACGTTAGAGCCGATAACGGAAAAATCAACATCCTTGATAAGTATCAGCATGATGCTGTACTTGGCAGCGGAAAGTATAAAATTAGGTTAACAACGAATAATGGAAGTATTGAAGTGAAACGGTAATTTTCATAGAATGAAAAGACTGCGGGATATGCCTGCAGTTTTTTTGTATAATGGATTTATTGCCCAGTTAGAAAGGAAGACAAAATGGATAAAGATATATTGCTGTTTTTGCAGGAAGGAACATTGTTGTCAGGAGTGCTCAGCTTTTTGCTGATGGTGGTCCTTGCCTTCATTCCTGCTATGCCAATACCAGCTGCAGCAGGTGCAATTGGGGCTGTTTTCGGATTCTGGCCTGCCTTTCTGATCAGCTGGGGCGGAGCTGTTTTTGGCGCACTTTTGATGTTTATACTGTCACGTTTCCTATTCCGCAATAAAGCATATGGGATGATTAAAAAATATAAGAAAGCAGATGCCCTGCTTCATTTTATCGAGAATAATGCTTTTCTTTCTCTTATGATTGTAAGGCTCTTGCCGATATTTCCTTCAGCTGTGATTAATCTCGGAGCGGCAATCTCTGGAATTAAAACGAGAACCTTTCTTCTTGCTGCTTTGCTTGGGAAGCTGCCGGCCATGCTGACATTTACCCTTGCAGGAAATCAGCTCGAAAAAGGAAATTGGCCGATATTAGTTCTTGTTGGCCTTTATCTACTTGTCATACTTTTGGCCGCGGCCAGAATTCGTAAAGTGATCGGCGAGCGTTAAAATATTATAATGTGATAAAGATTCGAAGAAGGGCAGCTCTGCAGAAGATGCAGGGCTGTTTCTTTATATAAAAGGATTACAGCACATTTAATCAAACGTTTGATTAAATTTTTTTCTCCTATTTTAACTATGGTAAAGTAGAGAAAAAGAATAAAAAGGAGAGAAGGACATGCTAGTCAGACAAGCAAGAATAGAAGATGCAGCACAGGCTGCAGAACTGATCCACCTGGCCATCAAGGACATTGCGGAGGCACTGACAGGGGAAACGGAGGAAGAGAAAATAAGAAGTGTACTGCGTCGTTATTTCACTCAGGAAGTAAACCGGCTGAGTTACCGCAATACACTTGTTGCAGAAATTGAGGGTATGGCCGCAGGCATTATTATCTCCTATCATGGTAGTGAGGCTAGTGTGCTCGATGCCCCGATTATCGCTTATTTACATTCAGAAGGAAGCACAAATGGTGCTGTTGAAAAGGAAGCGGAAGATGAAGATTATTATATTGATACATTGAGTGTAAACCCCGGGCATTGGGGGAAAAGGGTAGGAACATGCCTTGTGGAGGAATCGGAAAAGCTGGCTAAGGAAAAAGGCTATAAAACCATATCCTTAAACGTGGAAGAGGACAATATAAGAGCACGGAAGCTTTATAGCAGGCTCGGCTACACTGCTTCAAAGGTTATTACAATCAATCATCACAGTTATGAATATATGGTAAAAACTCTTTAAGGAGGAGAAAGCATGATTGAGGGCTGGGTGAGAAACGGAGACGTACGGATTCACTATCTGGATAACACTGGTTCATCCAATGAAAACATCCCGCTTGTGATGGTTCCCGGCTTGGCCGAAACAGGAGAGGATTACAGGGATGTCCTTGAAGCGCTGCTGCCGAGGCGGGTCATTGTGATCACAATGAGAGGCAGGGGCCAAAGCGATACGCCTCCCCATGGGTATACCCTTCGTGACCATGCAGAGGATATCAGCAGTGTGATTAATCATGTGGATATCGGAAAATTCGTGTTGTTTGGCTATGGGGCCGGAGTCATCTACAGCCTTCGCTATGCCGCAGATCATATGAGCGGGATCAGCGGGATTATTATCGGAGATTATCCTGCAGTGTCTTTGGATTTCCAGGAGGGGTGGAGTGAGTTTTTTGCTAAAATCCCAGGCCGCCACGGAAATGTGCTTGACCGGATGACGATGGAAACATTAAAGGAAATAGAAAAGGATTCCGAAGAAGTCAGCTTTCTTGAGGATTTGAAAAATATGGACTTCCCCGTGCTGATTCTGCGCAGCAGCAGCGGAAAAGCGGGTCTTACTGAAGAAGGGGCCAAAGAGTACCTTGCAGCGGTGCCGGACGGGCGGATCCGTATACTTGATGAAGATGGGGAAGAACCTGTGGCAGAGGAGTTTGTACATGCATTGGATGATTTCTTTCAGGAAATAGAAAACTGACTGCAACAAAAAAATACGGTTTAAGGCCGTATTTTTTTCATGGCATGATTGCGTTCTAGCTTAACCCGTTCGTGTCAGACCAGCTGGCATAGCTGCCAGTTCCGTCACAGCCTGGACAGTCTAATACACTGTTATAGTAATACTCATTTGGTGCATAGGCGCTAAAGCCTTTTCCACGGCAATCCGGGCACCAGCCTTTGGATTCCATCTCAGAGATAAATTTGGCCTGACGGGCAGCATTCCATGAAGCAATCGCACTGAATAATCCCATTCTGTTCACCTCAACTGTTTTTTTCTTATTTTGTTTCAAAAATAAGCAATTTATACAAGCTGGGACTAAGGAATGGCTGAAAAAATGGCTTATTATTATCCTATGAAAAATTACTGCCGCATGTGAGGAAAATAAAGCGGATTTTGTTTTCAAACAGGTAATTATGATAAACTATTTGAAGCTAGACAAACACTTGCTGGAGCACAGAAGAGGTGCTTTGCATTTCAATAGAAAAGGACGTATAACATGAAAAAAACAGCACCAGTTGCTAAAAATGAAACAATAGATGCAGTATTTGAAGATTTGACGCACGACGGAGCAGGCGTAGCCAAGATTGATGGGTATCCGGTATTTGTTCCAAATACACTTCCCGGAGAAAAAGCAAAAATCAAGATTATCAAAGTAAACAAAGGCTATGCGTTCGGCAGGCTTCTTGAGCTGCATGAAGAAAGTCCATTCCGCGTCCATATTCCCGCTTTGGAAAACCATAAATACGGCGGCAGCCAGCTTCAGCACATCAGCTATGAAGGGCAGCTGAAGTTCAAGGAAAACCAGGTGAAGCAGGTCCTCACCCGGATCGGCAAGCTTGAGGATGTCAGCATTCACCCCATCTTAGGCATGGAGCATCCCTGGCATTACCGAAACAAAGCCCAGGTGCCGGTCGGCGAAAAAGACGGAGAGCTGATAGCAGGCTTCTACAAACCCCGCACACATGAAATCGTGGATACGAATGAAAGCCTGATCCAGGATTCTGTCATTAACGAGGCTGTCCAGACTGTAAAGGAAATCTGCAGCGAACTCGGAATTCCGGCCTATGACGAACAAACCCACAGAGGAGTTCTTAGACATATTATGGCCCGGTACGGCAAAGAAACAGGCGAGCTCATGGTCGTGATTATCACGAGAACAACAGAGCTTCTGCAAAGAAATAAAATCGTCGAAGAAATCATCAAGCGTCTGCCGAAGGTAAAATCCATCGTCCATAACATCAACTCCAAAAAAACAAACGTCATTCTAGGCGAGAAAACAAAGGTGCTTTGGGGAAGCGAGGTTATTTACGATTATATCGGAGACGTGAAATTCGCTATCTCTGCAAGATCCTTTTACCAGGTGAACCCGGACCAGACAAAGGTTCTTTACAGTAAAGCCCTTGAATACGCAGGGCTCACAGGGGAAGAATCCGTCATTGACGCCTATTGCGGCATAGGCACCATTTCTCTTTTCCTTGCCCAAAAAGCGAAGAAAGTCTTCGGTGTGGAAATCGTGCCGGAAGCCATCTCTGATGCAAAAAGAAACGCTGAGCTAAATGGCATCACAAATGCCGAATTTGCAGTCGGCGAAGCAGAAAAGGTCATCCCAGCTTGGTATGAAGAAGGCAACACAGCAGATGTCCTTGTCGTAGATCCGCCGCGCAAAGGCTGTGACGAGGCACTTCTGAACACAATCATACAAATGAAGCCCAAAAAAGTCGTCTACGTCTCCTGCAACCCGGCCACACTCGCCCGCGACCTGCGCATCCTCGAAGACGGCGGCTACAAAACAATAGAAGTGCAGCCTGTGGATATGTTTCCGCAGACTACACATGTAGAGGTGATAGTGAAACTTATTTTGAAAGGTACAGTCGATTAAACTGTACCTGATAAAGATGAGTGAGAGGGGGAAAGATTGTAATGTATTTTTATCTTTCCTTCCTCAAATACTTCTATCTTATTAATTAGCCTTTGTAGGACTTGCTTTAAAACCTTACTATCGTCTATATCAAGGTTTAAAAACCGTGCTATTTCATTTTTAAAAACTTGAAGTTGTTCGGAGGTATCTTTTTTAATTTCTAAAGCGGAGTTCAATTCAACTTCTTTGTTTGCTAGCTCCTGCTGTTGTTGGGCAATACGTTCATTTTGAGACTTAAACTGATCTACAGTAATGTGACCCTGTATGTGAAGCGATAAAATATTATCAAACCTTTTATTAACTTTCGTTAGTTTTCTTTCAATTTGCTTTAATTCCTTTTCAATACAGGAATTGAATGAACGAGCTTTTTTCTCAGCAATACCACACAGTTGATCGAGTTTAAGACTACTTTTCATAAAACCTCTGATGTCTTCCTTGACTGCTTGGAGAAGTGTTTGTTCTTCAATAATATGTGAGGAACAATATGTGCTCTTATATTTTACATAGCCCCCACAAACGTAAGCACCTTTTCTTCTATCAGGCTTAAAATGCATTCCACTTCCACAATCAGGACATTTGGCAATATGGGCAAACAGACTCTCTTTACCGTTGCTTTTTCGTTTCCCCTTATTCTTCATGAGTTCCTGAACGGCTTTAAAGTCTTCCTCTGAAATGATTGGGGGATGAGCATTCTCAACAACAATTTGTTTCTCATGATCAACCTTTTTTCTAACCTTGAATAGTTCGGAGTCGCTAAGGAACTTTGTAGTTTCCTCTCGATGATGCACTAAATTTCCTATATAAGCTGGGTTATTGAGAATACCTTTAATAGTATTTTGGTGCCACTTAGTACCTGCATTAATTGCTCCTGCTGCTGCTCTTGGAGTGGGAATACCTCTAGACATTAAATCATTAGTGATTTTAAACATCCCCCACCCTTCATAAAGGTAAAGATGAAATATCTCTTTGATGGTAGGAGCAGTTATTTCTTCTATTTCTAATTGTCGTGTATAAGGGTTCATTTTGTACCCATAGGGCGCAATAGACGCTTTGTATTTCCCTCGTTTTGCACTTTCATATAAACCGAGTTTTACCCTTTGAGATAATTTAAGCGCCTCTTCTTTAGCAAATACAGCTTTTAGTTCAAATGACATTGAACTATCACTTGTAGCAGAGTCGTAAAAATCTTCGGGCAGGATTAATCGAACACCTTGCTTTTCAATCTGTTCCGCAGTTTGTAAACTTTGAACAGTGTTCCTTCCTAATCTTGAAACTGATTTTGCAATAACAACATTAATGTCCTTCTTTTCAAGGTCAATTAATAACTTGTTAAGCCCTAAACGATTTTTTAATCCTGCTCCACTAATACCATTATCAATGTATTTATCAACAACGGTAAAGCCTTTGTCTTTAGCTACACTTTCAGCTAAAGAAATCTGATTTTGTAAACTGTTTTGTTGTTCTTCTCTCGTTGTACTTACACGAGCATAGATTACACATTTCATTATTCAGCCACTCCCTTGTTTTCAGAAGTGACATTAGTTCTATCATTATCGTAGGAATTAATTAACATTTTGTCAATTACATAATCTACAAAAGATAATAAAACCCCTTCGACTGTTTCTGTTCCTGTAAATTCTCTTTCAATTATCATGCTAAATCCCCCTCAACCTAGTAGTCGCTGTAGGTGGGGGGATAGTTGCGATTAATCTGAAAGAAAGTCCATGCCTTAGTAACAATTCCACCTAAAGCAGCTACTTTGAAAATAAAATATTTTTATAAGTAAGGGTAATGAATGATGGTAAAACAGCTAGTAAATGGTGGTATCTAGCTATGATCTAGATTGGTTAAAATAAATACCAATTAGGGTATATATCGATTAGGATTATATGGGTTTAGTAGCTGTACGTCTTGAAATATATTTGAAATTTTTTCTCGTTGGTCTTACAGAGGCAATCTATTCTATGAGAGTCTTCATCTATCGGGTAGGCACCCGGTGGGGTCTCGGTGTAGAGTTCTATTTTGTATTACTTTTCTTGTTACTCAGAATGAATAGAACCCCATTTTCTCTATGAGCTTTTAAAAAAATTGGGTTTCTCTATTGGGATTCTATATGGTGTCTAAATAAAGGCGAAAAGGCTATCGAGACTTTATCGACAGCCTGATAGTTAATTAATAGCAACCAATTCATCCTGGTATCATGTTCAATTCATATTTTTAAGCTCCAATTGAACTTGGATGAATTTTTCTTTGACATTAAGGATGTTGAAATGTTCATTATCATGAATCACTCTAACAAGAGAACGGCAACCTTCTACGTTGTATATACCATAGATTGCATGTCCAAAAATCTCTCTGGTTTTTAATCCTTTTCCCATAGTTTAAGGGGATCCGACTGTAAACTTTCTTTATCATACAATTTAGCCCATTTTAGGAACTCTGGAAAATAATCAACATCCTCGTTGCTAAAATCATACATGCTATCAGCAATTATTATACACTCCTGCATTAACTCTTTTAAGCTATTCTCCGATATTCTTATCAATCCATTGATATTATAAGCATCAACACATTGCATATAAACCCATTCGTATACAGTGTCAGTATTAACTGAAAACATTTCCCCAATTTGTTGTACAGTGTAAAGTTTTTCAAGTTTGTTCATAGTATTTCCCTCACTTATCAAGATTAGTAGGTCAATCTGACCTCTCAAACTAGTAGTCGTTTCATCTCATACATAAGTTGCGGAGGTTAAGGGAATATTTATTGTGCTCCAAAAAAAGTTGTATTTATTTTTGTGGGAGATTTAGATAATTACTACTCAATCTCTTTCTTGCCCCCATACAACCCAAATGGGTATTGGTAGCTTTTTTTGTTTTCCGTCTATGCCAAACCTCCTAATCGTGAAAATTTAATATATTTCTAATGTTTTGAGATAACAAAAAATAGTAAAATTAAACTTGTGGTTATTAAAAATATGAGGAGGAACACAAATGAAAAAGAAGCTAATTGCAGGGGTTTCAGCACTTGCATTAACATTTAGTTTTGGATTAGGAGTCATGGCTTCTCCAAAACTTTCATTCTACTTTAATGGTAAAGCAAAAAACATGGATGTAAAAATCATTAACAAAAAAGCTTATGTAGCGTTAAATGATTTGACCGCCTTGTTCGGCGGTAAAGTATCTTATGACAAAGCTAAAAATAAATATTCAATAACATCAAAGGATTATAAACCTTCGTACGATGCATATAAAAAAGTTCTCTTAAATAAAGTTAGTTTTTTCAGCGTGAATGATAATAAAAATGTATATTTGAATAAATTAAATTCACCATCAAAAGTGATAAACTTTACCGTTCTTGATATGGATGGAGATAAAACTCCAGAAGTAATTGTTCAATTATCTTACGGGAATGACTACCCTTACCCTGATTTTGTTGAAGTATTGCATTATAGTAATGGAAAAGTTAATGGATTCAACTATAACTACAGAGGCTTGATGGGAATAAAGACCGACGGCACCTATAGTTGGTCAAATGGTGCAGCGGACAATGGTTATTCAAAACTACGATATTCATCAGGCGTCTATAAAGAAATTGAGTTGGGACATCGTCAATCGAGTTACGACACAAAGGGTAATTTGAAATTATCTTATTTCATAAACAATAAATCAGTTTCTGAGGCGTCCTACTCTTCATTTAGCAAGATTCAAGATGGGAAAAAGGATGTAGCTTGGTACAATATTACTCAACAGAATATTGACAAACAACTCCCAACCCCTTGATGAAACACTTTGTTCTTAAAAAATAACATATTATTCATAATTGATTACTAGGACAATTGTTTTTGACACCCCTAAAT
>NZ_MLYQ01000009.1:0-113974 GCF_001866725.1 Bacillus sp. MUM 13 | reverse complement strand
TGCGGGGTCTCACCTTCCCGCTAATCCCGCAGGAGTCTCGCACCTTACGCTCCAATCAACCTGATTTACCAATATAATTGCCTCTAAGAACTCATAAAAAAACAACAATCTTTAAGAGAAAACTCTTCATTAAAAGGTTGTCTTTCAGTTTTTTAATTTCCAATTAAATGGATAATCGTTTCAAACTAGAAAGGATTCGAGCCAAATCAGGTGTGATTAGAGCCAATTCATCAGCTATTCGAGCCAAATCGAGCTTCATTCGAGCGAATTGATATCTGTTGCCCCTTTCGTCATATACCTTCTCAAAAACTTGGATTATTTCAGTTCAACAAAGGAGATACTATCAATAAGATTAAAGGTGTTGCAGGAGGGAATGCGATGAGCTGGACAGGTATTGCTTTGTTTATCCAATTGTTTTTTGGGATTATCATTGGCGTTTATTTTTTGAATTTGCTGAAAGGGCAAAGAACGCAAAAAGTTTCCATAGACCGTGACTCGAAAAAGGAAATGGATCAGCTGAGAAAGATGCGTTCCATTTCGCTGACAGAACCGTTATCCGAGAAAGTAAGGCCAACGTCATTTGAAGATATTGTGGGACAGGAAGACGGAATTAAATCTTTGAAGGCAGCGTTATGCGGCCCCAACCCTCAGCATGTCATCATTTATGGGCCTCCCGGAGTAGGGAAAACGGCGGCGGCCAGGCTCGTTCTTGAAGAAGCCAAAAAAAATAATAAGTCCCCATTCAGGCAGGGAGCTGTATTTGTAGAGCTGGATGCAACCACAGCCCGCTTTGATGAAAGGGGAATTGCCGATCCTTTAATTGGTTCTGTCCATGACCCGATATACCAGGGAGCAGGAGCGATGGGACAGGCAGGCATTCCGCAGCCGAAGCAAGGAGCTGTAACGAATGCACATGGAGGCGTCCTGTTCATAGATGAGATAGGAGAGCTGCATCCGATTCAGATGAATAAGCTATTGAAGGTGCTGGAAGACCGGAAAGTGTTCCTTGAAAGTGCTTATTATCAGGAAGAAAACGTGAATATTCCTACACATATCCACGATATTTTCAAAAATGGCCTTCCGGCTGATTTCAGGCTGATTGGAGCAACAACAAGGACCCCGAGTGAAATTCCGCCGGCTATCCGTTCCCGGTGCCTAGAGGTGTTTTTTAGAGATCTTGAACGCGGTGAGGTTATCAAGGTCAGCAAACGGGCAGCTGATAAGGTGAGGATTTCCATCAGCGAGAAAGGGCTCGAAACCATCTCCGGGTATGCCAGGAATGGCAGGGAAGCTGTAAATATGGTTCAGACATTAGCGGGGATTTCTATTACTGAGGACCGAAACTTTATTAAAGACGAAGATATCGAATGGATTGCCCACAGCAGCCAGCTTACTCCCCGGATGGACCAGAAAATTAAGGAAAAGCCAAAAGTTGGCCTTGTGAACGGACTTGCTGTTTACGGGCCGAATTCAGGAGCCCTTCTTGAGATAGAAGTAACGGTCATTCCTGCAATTGATAAAGGAAGCATTAATATTACCGGAATCGTTGAAGAAGAAAGCATAGGCGGAAATGGGAAGTCCATCCGCAGAAAAAGTATGGCAAAAGGATCGATTGAAAATGTCATCACCGTACTCCGCTCCATGGGTGTGCCGGCTGATCAGTTTGACATTCATGTCAACTTCCCTGGCGGCAGTCCTGTTGATGGTCCCTCTGCTGGTATCGCGATGGCGACAGGAATCTATTCGGCCATTTATAAAATTCCGGTGAATCATAAGCTGGCCATGACAGGTGAAATCAGCATCCATGGGCAGGTGAAGCCGATTGGCGGAGTCATACCAAAGATCAAAGCAGCCAAGCTTGCAGGAGCTGATACTGTGATCATCCCAGAGGAAAATATGCAGAGCATCCTGCAGGAAATAGATGGGATAACCATCATCCCAGTAACAAAACTGAAGGATGTGTTTGACAAGGCATTATTAAAGGATATCATCCCGGAGAATATTATCCCGTCCATCAGCATTTCAAAAAAAGAAAGTGTATAACAAAAACGGCCCCGGTTTACCCATACCGGGGCATCTCTATTTGGCTGAAGCTCTTTTTTTAGGCTATTTTCTTAAAGACTGTTGTTTTTAATGAATTCTGTAAGGAGATCTCGTAGTTAAATCGGGTTGATTGGAGCGTTCTGGAGCGGAAAACATCCACCTTGTTTCAAAGCAGCAACGTTTTCGGAAAAACAGTATTTTATTAAAACAGGTTTAGCCGCATCAACTTCACCACAGCGCGTTGGCTGACCAAACAAATAGACACTTTCATACAAATAAGATAGAATTGTTAAAAGGTTGTCAAACAGGGTAATTTATAAGTGAATGCACATGTTGCAAATAGATAGATCTTATGGAGGTGTCAGGCTATGGCTGATAAAGAAATCATCGTCCCCCTCCTGCCGCTACGAGGACTGCTTGTGTATCCTACAATGGTTCTGCATTTGGATGTAGGACGAGATAAGTCTGTACAAGCCCTTGAAAAAGCAATGGTAGAAGACCATCTCATCTTTTTAACCACACAAAAAGATGTATCTCTGGATGATCCCGGAGAAGAAGATATATATACCATGGGGACTCTTACAAAAGTTAAACAAATGCTAAAGCTTCCCAATGGGACAATCCGTGTTTTAGTAGAAGGTTTGAACCGGGCAGAAATCGTTTCTTTTTACGATAATGAGACGTATTTTTCCGCTAAGCTTGAAGTATTCGAAGACAGTGAAGACAAAGAAACCGAACATCAGGCATTAATGAGGACCCTCCTTGAATACTTCGAGCAATACATAAAAATGTCAAAGAAAATTACCGCAGAGACATTTTCATCAACGGCTGATATCGAAGAACCAGGAAGGCTTGCAGATATTGTTTCTTCCCATCTGCCGCTGAAGCCAAAGGAAAAGCAGGAGATTCTGGAAACCTTAGATGTCAGGCAGCGGCTCGTGCGTGTAATTGAGATCATCAACAATGAAAAAGAAGTGCTGAATCTCGAGAAAAAAATCGGGCAGCGCGTCAAACGCTCAATGGAACGCACACAAAAAGAGTACTATCTGCGCGAACAGATGAAGGCCATCCAGAAGGAGCTTGGAGACAAAGAAGGAAAGACCGGCGAGATTGCCGATCTTACCTTGAAAATACAAGCTGCCGGCATGCCTGAGCATGTAGAGAAAACCGCCTACAAAGAACTGGACCGCTATGAAAAGGTTCCATCCAGTTCTGCTGAAAGTGCGGTAATCCGCAACTACATTGACTGGCTCGTTTCTCTTCCCTGGTCGAAAACCACAAAGGATGACTTGAACATCATCAAGGCAGAAAAAATATTGAACCGCGATCATCATGGCCTTGAAAAAGTCAAAGAACGTGTGCTAGAATTTTTGGCTGTACAGCAGCTGACAAACTCCCTTAAAGGGCCGATTCTTTGTCTTGCAGGACCTCCTGGGGTCGGTAAAACAAGCCTTGCCAAATCAATTGCTGCAAGCATGAACCGGAACTTTGTGCGCGTTTCCTTAGGCGGGGTAAGAGATGAATCTGAAATCCGCGGACACAGGCGCACATATGTAGGGGCTATGCCCGGCCGGATTATTCAGGGAATGAAAAAGGCAGAAACCATCAATCCTGTTTTCCTTCTCGATGAAATCGATAAGATGTCCAGCGACTTCCGCGGTGATCCATCTTCAGCCATGCTTGAAGTATTGGATCCGGAGCAGAATCATAACTTTAGCGACCATTATATAGAAGAAACCTATGATCTTTCACAGGTCATGTTCATCGCGACGGCCAATGATCTTTCAACGATACCTGGACCGCTTCGCGACAGAATGGAAATCATTAATATTTCCGGATATACGGAAATTGAAAAGCTTCATATTGCGAAAGAGCATCTTTTGATAAGACAGCTGAAAAGCCACGGGCTGCAAAAGTCCCAGCTTCAGATCCGAGATGACGGCCTGCTTCAGATCATCCGCTATTATACACGCGAAGCTGGAGTACGGGGCCTTGAGCGCCAGCTTTCTGGCATCTGCCGCAAAACAGCTAAAATCATCGTGTCTGGCGAGAAAAAGCGTGTGGTGGTGAGTGAGGCCAATGTGGCTGATTTCCTCGGGAAAACGATGTTCCATTACGGCCAGGCCGAAGCGGAAGACCAGGTAGGCGTTGCCACTGGGCTTGCTTATACTTCAGTTGGCGGAGATACCCTTCAAATCGAAGTGTCCCTTTCTCCTGGCAAAGGCAAACTGGTTCTGACCGGTAAGCTTGGTGATGTAATGAAAGAATCGGCACAGGCTGCATTCAGCTTCGTCCGCTCCAAAGCTGAAAAGCTTCATATTGATCCGGACTTTTATGAAAAGTATGATATTCATATCCATGTCCCTGAAGGAGCAGTTCCAAAGGATGGCCCGTCAGCTGGAATTACGATGGCAACCGCATTGATTTCCGCATTAACGGGAGTGCCTGTCCGTAAGGAAGTCGGAATGACCGGCGAAATTACGCTTAGAGGGCGTGTACTGCCGATTGGCGGCTTGAAGGAGAAATCTCTCGGTGCCCATCGTGCAGGATTAACGAAGCTCATTGTTCCAAAGGATAACGAAAAGGACATTGATGATATCCCTGAAAGCGTCCGGAAAGATTTAGAATATGTTCTCGTTTCACATGTAGATGAAGTACTTGAACACGCATTGGCAGGTGAAATTGAATGAAAGTAACAAGCGCTGATATTGTGATAAGTGCTGTAAAGCCTGAACAGTATCCCGGCGAGCAGCTTCCTGAATTTGCATTAGCAGGAAGATCGAACGTGGGCAAATCCAGCTTTATCAACAAAATGATTAACCGGAAAAACCTTGCGAGAACCTCGTCTAAGCCAGGAAAAACACAAACGCTGAATTTTTACATTATTAATGACAGCCTTCACTTTGTGGATGTACCTGGATATGGCTATGCTAAGGTATCTAAGTCCGAACGTGCAGCCTGGGGTAAAATGATTGAAACGTATTTCACTAACCGTGAACAGCTGCGTGCAGCCCTGCTGATTGTAGATCTTCGCCATCCTCCAACAAAGGATGACATCGCGATGTACGAATTTTTGAAGCACTACGACCTGCCGCGCATTGTCGTTGCTACAAAGGCGGATAAAATTCCAAAAGGCAAATGGCAAAAGCACTTAAAAATCACACGTGAAACATTGGGCCTTGATAAAGAAGACGAACTGATTCTGTTTTCTGGTGAAACAGGAGAAGGAAAAGAAAAAGCATGGGGCATACTAAGCAAGTATATGTAAAAAAAAGCGGAAGCGCCTTGTTCATAGGATCAAAGACTAAAGACGCCACATCCTGTGGCAACGTCTTTGTGACCCCCATCCTGGGGGCCTAAGCAAATAGGGCTTTGGCCTTGGAAGGCGTTCTTTTGCCTTCTGAGGCCAAAACATCTTAAAAGGATCGAAGGCTAACTGCTCTGCATCCTGCAGAAACGCCTTCATGACCTGCTTCCTGCAGGCCTCAGCGAGCTAGGCGCTGTAGCTGGATTATGTAAAAAGCGAAAGCGCCTTTAAATTGGCGCTGACGCCTGATTATGCGATAACTATAGTACCGCTCCAAAAAAAGAGCCTGGCACATTCCAAAAGGATGGCCAGGCTCTTTTTAATGCGTTTTTAAAGGGATAAAAGGCCTGCTGCCCATATCCTATTTCTTTTTCACAAGAAGAATGATGCCAATCAGCATCACGATGAATGGCCAAAATTTAGCAGGGTCGGCTGTACCTATTTTAATTAATCCCATCATGCCTGTAATTTTGTCATAAAATAAGGAAAGAAGGGAAATGACTAATAATACTACACCATGAAACAATCCAGTGCTGGAGGCCCTTGCCCGCAGGATGAAGCCCAGCGCTATGATTAAGATGAACACTCCAATATTATCGGGCCATATCTCAAGACGGTGGACAACATGGAAGTGCAGCCCGAATCCGAAAAGGATGACACCCGGCAATATGGCTTCGTTATCCTTTCCGCTGTATGCCTGTATCAAAAAGGCGATGCCGACAATGCACAGAATCGTAGGCCAATTGAAAAAGCCCTGAAACAATTCAATGTTTGCCTGTTTCAGAAAAAAGTATAGACCGAATCCTATTAAGATCAAACCGGGGAAAATACGCTGTGATTTCATGATTACCTCCTGGATATGCCAATTACTTGAAGTGCTTATTCATTTTTGTTATGGTACTTTTGTATGTATGCCAAAGGCGGCAAATATGTAAACAAGGATAAGGATGTTTTCCTTTTAATAATAAACGCTTCAAAAAGGACAGTCTAAACTTTTTTTCTTTCATATTCAAAGAAAAAAACTTTCGTCCTGCAGGGGTGAAATTGTTTGGTCCATTTTCATGTTAGCATATGTTTCATAAACTGTTCATAATTTTTTTCGTTTCACGAAATTGTACATGGTATAATAATTAAGGTTCTTAATTGATTAAATCTTGGGGGTGCAAACAAGGGATGCATATACTAGCGGTTGGACTAAATTATAAGACTGCCCCTGTCGAAATACGTGAAAAGCTGTCATTCGATGAAGCTGAACTGGCTGAGGCAATGAAAGCTCTTAAAAATAAAAAAAGCATATTAGAAAACGTCATAGTATCCACCTGTAACCGCACAGAAATTTATGTGGTAGGCGACCAGGTCCATACTAGCCGATATTATATAAAAGAATTTCTTTCAGAATGGTTCCAGATTGAGCAGGAGGAGTTTTCTCCTTATCTATTTGTGTACGAAGGAGACGGAGCGGCAGAGCACCTGTTCCAGGTTGCCTGCGGGTTGAATTCTATGGTTCTTGGCGAAACTCAGATACTCGGACAGGTCCGCCAAAGCTACATGCTGGCGCAGCAGGAAAAGACGATTGGCTCTGTGTTCAATCATCTATTCAAAGAGGCGCTGACATTAGCCAAAAAAGCACACTCAGAAACAGAGATTAACACCAATGCCGTTTCAGTCAGCTATGCAGCTGTTGAACTGGCCAAGAAAATTTTCGGAAGCTTAGACGGCAAGAATGTATTGATTCTTGGCGCCGGAAAAATGGGCGAGCTTGCGGTACAGAACCTGCACGGAAATGGTGCCGGCAATTTGACCGTCATCAACCGTACACATGAAAAAGCCGCTGCTCTTGCTGAACGTTTTTCAGGACAGGCAAAAGAACTTTCCGAATTGCAGTCTGCCTTATCAGAAGCGGATATCCTGATCAGTTCAACAGGTGCAAAGGATTTTGTCATAACGAAGGACATGATGGATAATGTGGACAAAGTGAGAAAGGGCCGTCCGATTTTTATGGTCGACATTGCTGTTCCTCGTGATTTGGATCCAGCGATTTCGGAATCTGAAAATGTCTTTCTTTATGACATTGATGATCTTGAAGGAATTGTGCAGTCCAATCTTGCTGAACGGAAGAAAGCTGCAGAAAATATCCACTTGATGATTGAACAGGAAATTGTCGAATTTAATCAGTGGATCAATATGCTGGGTGTCGTGCCTGTAATTTCTGCACTGCGCGAGAAAGCCCTGGGCATTCAGTCAGAAACAATGGAAAGCATCGAGAGAAAGCTGCCCCATCTTAGCGAACGGGATATCAAGCTTTTGAACAAACATACTAAAAGCATCATTAACCAGATGCTGAAAGATCCGATCCTTTATGCGAAGGAAATGGCAAATGAGCCTAATGCCAGGGAAGCATTGGACCGTTTTGTGAAAATCTTTCATTTAGAAGAATCAACTAGCCCATCTCCAGCAGACAAAGAAACTGTTATAAAGGGTGCAGGAGTCCAGATGATTCCTGCTCAAGCGTAATAAGCATCTATGCTGGAGCTCACGATGACAAGATTGCACGAAGCTACTGTTTTGCTGTATGCCTTAAGCGTGCTCTTATATTTTATGGATTTTCTTAATAATAACCAGAAGGCAAACAAAGTGGCCTTCTGGTTGCTTGCTATTGTTTGGCTGCTGCAAACAATTTTTTTATTTCTTTATATGGCAAAGACAGGCAGGTTCCCGGTTTTAACGATATTTGAAGGTTTATATTTTTATGCGTGGGTACTGATTACCCTTTCGCTGGTGATCAATCGTTTTCTCAGGGCCGACTTTATTGTTTTCTTTACAAATGTGCTCGGTTTCATGGTGATGGCTATCCACACCTTTGCCCCTGTTCAGGTCGAATCGGACGTGCTTGCCCAGCGACTTGTGTCTGAATTGCTGCTGATTCATATTACGATGGCGATTTTATCCTACGGAGCTTTTTCGCTGTCATTTGTCTTTTCCCTGCTATATATGATTCAATATGACTTATTGAAAAGAAAAAAATGGGGAAAGCGCCTGCAGCGCCTTGGAGATCTTTCGCAGCTTGAAAGAATGTCCTTCATTCTTAATGGGATTGGGGTGCCCATCCTGATCTTTTCTCTGATACTGGGGCTGCAATGGGCGTATATTAAGGTTCCGGGTGTCCATTGGTTTGATTTAAAAATTGTGGGCTCATTCATTGTTCTTGCTGTTTACAGCGTGTATTTATATATGAAGGTCCGGAAACAGCTTTATGGAAAGAAGTTAGCGTTATTGAATATTTTTTCGTTCATTATCCTGCTCATTAACTTTTTTCTTTTCGGAAGCCTTTCTACATTCCACTTTTGGGTTACATAGGAGGATATCATGAGAAAAATTATTGTCGGTTCCAGAAGAAGCAAACTGGCCATCACACAAACAAACTGGGTGATTCGCCAGCTAAAGGAACTTGGTGTACCTTACGATTTTGAAGTGAAAGAAATTGTGACTAAAGGTGACCAGATTCAGGATGTAACATTATCCAAAGTAGGCGGCAAGGGTTTGTTTGTGAAAGAAATTGAACAAGCTATGCTTAACAAAGAAATCGATATGGCTGTTCATAGCATGAAGGATATGCCGGCTGTGCTTCCAGATGGTCTGACAATCGGCTGTATACCTCCTAGGGAAGACCATAGGGATGCTTTGATTTCAAAAGGCAATATACCGCTCGATGAACTGAAGAGCGGGGCAGTCATCGGAACAAGCAGCCTTCGCCGAAGCTCACAGCTTCTTGCCAGCCGGCCGGATCTTGAAATCAAATGGATCCGCGGAAATATTGATACGCGTCTGGAAAAGCTGAAAAACGAAGACTATGATGCCATCATTCTCGCTGCCGCAGGACTTGCCAGAATGGGCTGGAAGGCTGAAACGGTGACAGAATATCTGGAGCCTGAGCTTTGCCTGCCTGCAGTAGGCCAGGGTGCACTTTCCATTGAATGCCGCAGTGATGACCAGGATTTGCTGGCAGAGCTGCAAAAGCTTACTTCTGAAGAAACAAAGATTACAGTGGAAGCGGAGCGGGCCTACTTAGATAAAATGGAAGGCGGCTGCCAGGTGCCGATTGCCGGCTATGCCGTTGCCAAGGAAAATGGCAATATCTCACTGACAGCACTTGTCGCTTCTCCTGACGGAAAAGTGATATACAAGGAAGTAGTTGAGGGGCGCGATCCGGCTGCAGTTGGAGAAGAGGCGGCCCGTATCTTGAGTGAAAAGGGTGCCAAGGAACTGATTGACCGCGTCAAAGCGGAGCTGGAGCAATAATGCCCGAAAATAGGCTTCCAAAAGGATACAGGATCCTGGTTACACGGGAAAAAAAGCAAGCTTCTGGTTTAGTACGGAAAATCGAAGCAAATGGAGGGGTTCCGCTTGCGGTCCCTCTTCTTGAATTTGTTCCGCCTGACTCCCTTGAGGTCATCCAAGAAACGCTTATGATGTTAGACGAATTTAATTGGCTTATATTCACGAGCCAAAACGGAGTCGATTTTTTCTTCAGCCAGTATGAAGCAGGAGCTAGAGAGAGCAAACTGCCGAAGATTGCCGTAATCGGGAACCAGACAAAAAAGGCTCTCCTTAGCCGGGGACTGCAGCCTGATTTTATGCCGGATAAATTCGTTGCAGAAGAATTCGCCCGGCAATTTGTCCCGCATCTTAAAGCTTCCGATCAGGTTTTGATTGCAAAAGGAAATCTGGCACGCCCTGTAATTGCAGAGGCAATCAGGGCCGCTGGAACGGCTTGCGAGGAATTGACGGTATACCAAACGAAGCTGCCTGACAAAAGCGGGGAATTGCTGGCCGGACTCCTGAAGCAGCAGCAAATCGATGCGGTTACATTCACAAGCTCCTCGACCGTCCACCATTTTATGAAAATCGTTAAGGTGAATTCCCTGCAAAATGATGTAAGAAACATTATGATAGTATGTATAGGCCCTATAGCAAAACATACAGCTGAGCAATATGGACTCACCGTCCATGTCTGCCCGGATATTTATACATCAGATGCAATGATTGACCAATTATCAGCCCATCTGCAATCAGTACGGAACTTATAGGAGGAATTCAAATGAAAGACCTACAATTCAACCGCCACCGCCGCTTGCGTTCAAGTGCAGGCATGAGAGCATTGGTGCGTGAAACGTTTTTGAGGAAAGAAGATTTGATTTATCCGATCTTTATCATTGATGGTGAAAATATTAAAAATGAAATTTCGTCCATGCCTGGCGTTTATCAGCTGTCGATGGACAACCTTCATGCAGAAATGGAGGAAGTGTCTGCACTTGGCATTCAATCCGTCATCTTGTTCGGAGTTCCTCATGAGCATGATAAAGATGAAACAGGTACAGGCGCCTACTCTCATAATGGTTTAGTGCAGGTGGCCACAAGGCTTATTAAAAAGGAATTTCCTGAAATCATCGTAATTGCCGATACTTGTTTATGCGAATACACAAGCCATGGCCATTGCGGCGTAGTGGAAGGCGGCAAGATCCTGAACGATGAATCACTCGATCTCCTTGCTAGAACAGCCATTTCACAAGCCGAGGCAGGTGCCGATATTATTGCGCCTTCCAATATGATGGACGGATTTGTAACAGCAATCCGCGCAGGGCTTGATGAAGCAGGATACGAAGATATTCCAATCATGTCTTATGCAGTCAAGTATTCATCCGCGTTTTACGGTCCTTTCCGTGATGCTGCAAATGGTGCACCACAATTCGGCGACCGCAAAACCTATCAAATGGATCCGGCTAACCGCATGGAAGCCTTCCGCGAGGCAGAATCAGATGTGGAAGAGGGAGCTGACTTCCTGATTGTAAAACCTGCTCTTTCTTATTTGGATATGGTCCGGGACATGAAAAACAGCTTTACCCTTCCAATTGTAGCTTATAATGTCAGCGGTGAGTATTCCATGATCAAAGGAGCGGCATTGAACGGATGGATTGATGAAAAAGCCATTGTCATGGAAATGCTGACTGGCATGAAGCGTGCAGGCGCAGACTTAATCATCACATATTTTTCAAAAGATGCTGCACGCTGGCTGGATGAAGAAAAATAAGCAAAAGGGCAAGTTACCTTTATATGAAAAGGGGATATGGGAATGCGGTCATATGAAAAGTCAAAATTAGCATTTGAAAAAGCGAAAAATGTTATGCCAGGCGGGGTAAACAGCCCGGTCCGCGCCTTTAAATCGGTCGATATGGACCCGATTTTCATGGAACGCGGAAAAGGCTCCAAGATTTATGATATTGATGGAAATGAGTACATTGATTATGTGCTATCCTGGGGCCCTCTGATTCTTGGGCACTCGAATGACCGGGTGGTCGAGGCAATCAAGAAGGTTGCCGAAACAGGAACAAGCTTCGGGGCATCCACATTAATTGAAAATAAACTCGCCGAGCTAGTAATCGAAAGGGTCCCATCCATTGAGATGGTCCGTATGGTATCATCCGGTACAGAAGCAACGATGAGTGCCCTTCGTCTGGCAAGAGGATATACAGGCCGCAATAAAATCCTTAAATTTGAAGGCTGCTACCATGGACATGGAGATTCCTTATTGATCAAAGCAGGTTCAGGCGTTGCGACACTGGGACTTCCTGATAGCCCGGGTGTGCCTGAGGGAACAGCGAAAAATACAATCACGGTCCCTTATAACGACTTAGCTGCTGTTTCATATGCATTTGAACAGTTTGGCGAAGATATTGCCTGCATCATTGTAGAACCTGTTGCCGGCAATATGGGCCTTGTACCGCCGCAGCCTGGCTTTTTGCAGGGGTTAAGAGATATAACCTCCCAATACGGCGCACTGCTGATTTTTGATGAAGTTATGACAGGATTCCGTGTGGGGTATAACTGTGCACAGGGCTATTACGATGTGATGCCTGACATTACCTGCCTCGGCAAGGTAATTGGCGGCGGCTTGCCAGTCGGCGCCTTTGGCGGAAAAAGAGAAATTATTGAAAAAGTGGCTCCAAGCGGAACGATTTATCAGGCCGGCACGCTTTCAGGAAATCCGCTGGCGATGACGGCAGGCTATGAAACATTGAGCCAGCTGACTCCTGAAGTGTATGAGGAATTTAAACGCAAAGGTGATATGCTGGAAAAGGGCATAAGTGAGGCTGCAGAAAAGTATGGCATTCCGCATACCTTTAACCGTGCAGGCTCCATGATTGGCTTATTTTTCACAAATGAAAATGTCATCAACTACGAAGCAGCAAGATCTTCTGATTTGAACTTTTTCGGTACTTATTACCGCGAAATGGCTGATCAGGGTATCTATCTGCCGCCGTCCCAGTTTGAAGGATTATTCCTTTCAACCGCGCATACGGACGAAGATATCATGAAAACCACCGCCGCTGCTGAAAAAGCATTTGCGAAGTTGAAGAAATAAAGAGACCTGCTATTCAGCTTAGTGCTATCTAAATAATAGGAACCTAACATCAGGAGGCCAGATCCCTTATCATTTATGGGATCTGGCTTTTTTATTTGTGTCTCTGTTAACCTGCCTGTGGATTTCCATTCCAGTACAAGACTCCCGGGGCATTTGCCGATCATGCCAGCTTGGCTCCTGCGGGTATCATCTCTAATCAAAATACACTCTCCAATCAGCAAAGTGAAGATGTCCTCCATGCACTCCTGATACCGTGCATGCACATTTTGTTTTGTTCCTCCAGTAATATTCCATTTTCCTTCTTCATAGATTGTTAATGGCATCGTTATTGTTTTTTTTTCTGAATTATGGAAGGAGGAGTTGTGTTGACCAGAGAAAATCAATCGTCTTTACGATTTTCATTAGAGGAGTCCATTTGGTTTCAGAAGGGACAGGAAGTAGCTGAGCTATATTCCATTTCCCTTGACCCGAATGTATCCATCCAGGAAAACGATCAATATGTGGTCATCAAAGGGACCCTTGACTTAAGCGGTGAATATAGAAATGAAGTTCGCAGCGGAGAATCTGTAATCAGGGATTACACACAAAAAAATTATCCCAAAACCATCCACAATGTGGAGAAAAGAGAAAATGGAAACAGTGAATTTTCCCACAGGTTTCCAGTGGATATCACCATACCGGCAAACCGGATTTCATCACTTTCTGAAATTGATGTGAGCATCCTGTCGTTCGACTATTCTCTGCCGGATAAAAACTGTCTTAAACTTCAGGCGGATTTGCTGATATCAGGCATTTATAATGAAGCACAAGTCAGTACTAGTACTGCAGACAGGTTTGAAGAAGACAGCACAGCTGAAGAGGATGAAGACTACTACAGCTACGCCGGAGCAGAAGAAACAGAAGAAATTGAAGAAACAGAAATATACAGTGACGTACCCCGTGCAGAGGAGAAGGCAGCAGATGATGAAAACACCGATTACTATCCGTATTATGCTGAAACGGAACATCATAGGAATGATGAGGAAATAGAAGATGATCCACACTTTACCCTCCCTGTTGAAACGGAAGAAAGCGGACAGTACAGCTGGTACACTCAGGAAGAAACTGTGACGGCACCAGTTGATGGAGAAGAAGCTGATGCTTTTGCCGGTTACAGAAATGATCCAGCTTTTGATCCTTATACCGAAGCTGAAGAAGAGACCGAGATTTATTTTCAATATGAAGAAGAGCCATCAAGCGATCCTGAAATCAATGAACCGAAAATGGATTATGAACAGCCTCCGAATGAGTCCTATGGAAATGATGTGTTCCAAAACTCGCTATACCGTGCCGATGAAGAACCCGGGCACTATCCTGATAGCGGGGGGGATGAAGAACCTAGGCAAAACCTTTCTTACAGTGAGTACGAGGAAGAACCCGGGCAAAATCTATCTTACAGTGAGTACGAGGAAGAACCCAGGCAAAACCTTTCTCCCAGTGAATACGAGGAAGAAGCTGAGCAAAGCCTTTCTCCCAGTGAATACGAGGAAGAAGAAGAGCTATACAGGCCCTTCAGTGTAGAGGTTACCAAGCCTGCTGAAGCAGAAGAGGAGTCACAGCCTATCTTAATAAAGGAAGAGCAGCAGGCACCGGTTTTTGAGATACCTGTTCTTCCATATGAAAGTGGTGCACCTGACAGCATTCCTGAAGAAATTCTGCGCATAAATGAGAACAAGCAGGATGAAAAACCGGCACGAGCCGAAAAACTGCCTACACCATTATTGGAATTGGCTAGAAGAAGAGAAGCGCCTCCCAAGAAAAATGCCGGCAAAGCGGAAAAGCAGGAGCAGGCGGAAACGGAAAAGCGCGTTTCTTTAACAGATTTTCTCGGCAGGAAGCAGGAAGAGGAACTGACAAAGGTTAAGGTCTGCATTGTTCAATACGGAGAAACATTGGATACACTGGCAGACCGCTATGATGTCTCGGTGCAGTCCCTTTTAAACAGCAATGAACTCGAACCTAACCAGGATATTTTTGAGGGTCAGGTTTTATATATCCCCAAAACACCAAACTTTAAAAGGTGAATATGAGAAATTATAGGTAAAGCAGAGCGGAAACCCTGCTCTGCTTTTTTAGTACAGCGAGAGGGGCTTTTTAAGTTCCAAATGCTTGTCACGGCAGAACAGGCGCATGCGCCTTTTTAAAATGGTCGTTCAGAAGAAAGCGGGGAAATCTCGTGAATGAAAACGAGAATCTGAAACAGGATACAGAAAGGATTGTCCAGGATTATGCGCTTTCTGTTCTTTTTGTGGAGCAGCATGGAAAAATCAGAAAGGTATACACCGACAAAGGCGTTTTCGCACTGAAGCTCATTCCTCCCAAACATGGCATTGATTTTATCCGGAACGTCCAATTTCTGTATCAGCGGGGATATAACCGGATTGTCCCTATATATCCGACTAATGACGGAAGATATGCAATTCTCCATAATGGCAGCCTGTATTATCTGATGCCATGGCTCTCAAATGATGAAAATGGGGAAAGAAATGAGCGGCATAAGCAGATGTTCAGGGAACTGGCCAGGATGCATACTCTATCTTCGAGGGAAATGGCAGTGGATGAAGAACACAGGCAAGAGCATTATCAGACAACACTAGAGGAGTGGAAAAAGCAGGCGGAATTCTTGGAAGAGTATGTGGGAAGCTGTGAAAGAAAATGGTATATGTCCCCGTTTGAGATGATTTTTGCCTCAGCATATGCTGATATATCCCAGGCCCTTAGCTATAGCACGAAGAAGTTTGAAGAATGGTATGAAAAGACAAAGGATAAGGAAAAGGTGAGGACTGTGATGACTCACGGAAAGTTATCACTGAAGCATTTTATCTATGATGACCGGGGATATGGCTATTTTATCAACCTCGAGAACTCAAGGAAAGCGCCTGCCCACTTTGATTTGCTTCCGTTTGTGGTCAAATCGTCCAAAACATATCCTGTTAAAAATGATGATTGCGTGGATTGGATATATAATTACTTTAAGTATTTCCCTCTAAAAGAAGATGAATTGCTCCTGTTTCAAAGTTACCTTGCCTATCCTGGCCCCTGCTTGGACATTGTCAAAAATTATTTTGAGAAAAAAGGCAGCCTTAAAGAAATGGATTACCTGAAGCAGCTGCAGCGGCAATACTGGCAGCTGAAAAATACCGAATATGTTGTCATGAAAATGGAAGAAATCGAGGCCCAGAAAAAGGCCGCTGCCGCACAGCAGGCCCAGGAACAAAGCTAAGACCGGCTGTCTCTTATGGCAAATTCCACAAATCAGTCCAGGGAATCAGCCAGCAGGGAATTAACCGGTCTTTTTTAGATTAACAACATACCTACCTGCGAAAGCGCCTATCAGCAAGGTGCTTTCGCATTTGTGTTCGTCGGACTGCAGTGCCTAGCCTCTCGAGGTCATAAGCCACGCAAGAATTGAAGTCAAAGAGCGCCTTCTATTCTTGCGCGTTTTATGCTTTGATCCTTTAGCTTCCGCAATTGATTTCGTCGAGCTGCAGTGCCTAGCCCCTCGAGGTCATAAGCCACATAAGAGTTGAAGGCAAAGAGCGCCTTCAATTCTTATGTGTCTTATGCTGGTCGGAGGCCCCCAGGACGGGGGTCACAAAGACGTTGCCGCAGGATGCGGCGTTCTTAGTCTTTGATCCTTTTAACGAGGCGCTTCCGCTTTTGATTTCGTCGAGCTGCAGCGCCTAGCCTCTCGAGGTCATAAGCCACGTAAGAATTAAAGGCAAAAAGCGCCTTTTATTCTTACGCGTCTTATGCTGGTCGAGGCTTTCGAGGCGCTTCCGCATCCGGGGTTAGAACCATTCAAGCTGGAATGCGACTGCTATTAGTATTAGCAGGGCCAGCAGCAGTACGTCGAATGTGGTTGGAAAGAAAAAGGTCCGGATTCCCTGGAATATGCAAATGGGAATGATGCATTGCTGGCAGGCGTTTCGGCAGGTTCTCAGCCATGGCGGCATGGAGTAAGGGGAAAATCTTCGCTTCATTCTTCAGCACTTCCTTCATAGAGTCATATTATATTATGGGTATCTGCGCAAAAAGGTGAATAAGCAATCACGCTATTCCCTGAGTGAGTATAATATATAAAAAATCGGAAAGAATGATTGACTGAATAGCTATTTTTTTTGTAGTATATTAGGTATATTACTTTTGATAAAAAAATACATTGAAAGCTATGATCGGGAATAGTACGATGACAGGCTGCTTTAAAGAGAGGGAACCATTTGGTGAAAGGTCCCAAGCCAGCAGCATCGGAAGTCGCCCAGGAGCTGTTTCCGTGAACGTAAGCCAGATAGTAGCGGAAACCGGCAAGAGCCGTTATCTTATTTGAGAGCCGTAGAATGGGTACATATTTGCTGTATCATTTTTCGGAAAAAAGGTGGCACCGCGAACAACTTCCTTCGTCCTTTTGTGATGAGGAAGTTTTTTTGTGTTTAAAAATATGAGATGCATGCAAGGAGGAAACGGACAATGGAAGAAAATCAGATATCCATGCCAACGAAATATGATCCGCAGTCGATTGAAAAAGGACGCTATGAATGGTGGCTGAAGGGGAAGTTTTTTGAAGCGGAAAAAGAATCTAAAAAACAGCCTTACACCATCGTTATTCCGCCGCCAAACGTAACAGGAAAGCTTCATTTAGGGCATGCCTGGGATACAGCGCTTCAGGATATCCTTACACGCATGAAGAGAATGCAGGGCTATGATGTATTATGGCTGCCCGGCATGGACCATGCAGGAATTGCTACACAGGCAAAGGTTGAACAAAAGCTCCGCGCTGACGGCATAAGCCGCTATGATCTTGGACGCGAAAAGTTTGTTGAAGAAACATGGAAATGGAAAGACGAGTATGCTGGTCATATCCGCGAGCAGTGGTCAAAGCTTGGTCTTGGACTTGATTACTCCCGTGAACGTTTTACGCTTGATGAAGGTCTTTCGAAGGCCGTACGCGAGGTATTTGTTTCCCTTTATAATAAGGGGCTGATCTACCGCGGGGAATATATCATTAACTGGGATCCTTCAACAAAGACAGCTCTTTCTGACATTGAAGTTATCTACAAGGATATTCAGGGTGCATTTTATCATATGAAATATCCATTGTCAGATGGATCAGGATTCATTGAAATTGCCACAACCCGTCCGGAAACCATGCTTGGGGATACAGCAGTTGCGGTTCATCCTGAAGATGACCGATACAAGCATTTAATCGGCAAAAACGTGACGCTTCCGATAACTGGAAGGGAAATTCCGATTGTTGCAGATGATTATGTTGATATGGAATTCGGCTCTGGGGCAGTTAAGATTACGCCTGCACATGACCCGAACGACTTCGAAATCGGCAACCGCCATAACCTTCAGCGGATTCTTGTTATGAACGAAGATGGAACGATGAATGACAAAGCAGGAAAATATCAAGGCATGGACCGTTTTGAATGCCGCAAGCAAATTACAAAAGACCTTCAGGAGCAGGGCGTTCTTTTCAAAATTGAAGATCATCCTCACTCAGTTGGACATTCAGAGCGCAGCGGCGCAGTGGTTGAGCCTTATTTGTCCACTCAATGGTTCGTTAAGATGCAGCCATTGGCGGAAGCAGCTATAGCCCTGCAGCAGTCTGAAGATGATAAAGTAAATTTCGTGCCGGGACGCTTTGAGAATACCTACCTGCGCTGGATGGAAAATATCCGCGACTGGTGTATCTCGCGCCAGCTTTGGTGGGGACACCGCATTCCTGCCTGGTACCATAAGGAAACAGGCGAAATCTATGTTGGCCAGGAAGAACCTGCTGACATTGAAAACTGGAACCAGGACAACGATGTGCTTGATACATGGTTCAGTTCAGCGCTTTGGCCTTTTTCAACAATGGGCTGGCCTGATACGGAAGGTGAAGAATATAAACGCTTCTATCCGACAGCAGCGCTTGTTACAGGCTATGATATCATTTTCTTCTGGGTATCAAGGATGATTTTCCAGGGAATTGAATTCACAGGACAGCGGCCGTTCAAGGATGTGCTGATTCACGGGCTTGTACGTGATGAACAGGGCCGGAAAATGAGCAAGTCTCTTGGCAATGGTGTTGATCCTATGGATGTTATCGAGAAATACGGGGCAGATTCTCTTCGCTATTTCCTATCAACAGGAAGCTCGCCTGGACAGGATCTTCGCTACAGCAATGAAAAGGTTGAAGCTGTCTGGAACTTTGCCAACAAAATCTGGAACGCCTCCCGTTTTGCACTGATGAATATGGAAGGCCTGCAGTTTGAGGACATTGATTTGACCGGCGAGAAATCTGTTGCTGATAAATGGATCCTGACCCGTTTGAACGAAACGATTGAAACGGTGACAAGACTTGCTGACAAGTATGAATTTGGTGAAGTGGGTCGTGTGCTTTATAACTTTATCTGGGATGATTTCTGTGACTGGTATATTGAAATGGCGAAGCTTCCGCTATACGGTGAAGACGAAGCTGCCAAGAAAACGACAAGATCCATCCTGGCCTATGTTTTAGACAATACGATGAGATTGCTTCATCCTTTCATGCCATTCATCACAGAAGAAATCTGGCAGAACCTGCCTCATAACGGGGAATCAATCACTACAGCAGCATGGCCGGAAGTGAACGGAGAGCTGCATGATGAAGAAGCCGCCGAGGAAATGAAGCTGCTTGTTGAAATCATCCGTTCTGTCCGCAACATCCGTGCTGAGGTTAACACTCCTCTCAGCAAAAAAATTAAGCTGATACTGAAAGCCAAAGACGAAAAGGCGCTTAGTACACTTAAGAAAAACAGCGCCTATATCGAGCGTTTCTGCAATCCTGAAGAATTGACAATAGGCATTGACGTTGAGGAACCAGGCCAGGCCATGACAGCCGTGGTAACAGGTGCTGAACTGATTCTTCCTCTTCAGGGACTGATTAATGTAGAAGAAGAAATCAAACGCCTCGAAAAAGAGCTCGATAAGCTGAATAAAGAGGTAGAGCGGGTTCAAAAGAAATTGGGCAACGAAGGCTTTGTTAAAAAAGCGCCTGAAAGCGTAATTGAAGAAGAACGCGCAAAAGAAAAAGACTACAGCGAAAAACGCGACGCCGTAATCCGCCGCATCGAAGAAATGAAACAACTCTAAAAAGCGCAAGCGCCTTGTTAAGCTCGCGAAGCAAAACGTCTTTCAAGGATCGAAGGCTAAATACTCTGCATCCTGCAGAAACGCCTTCATGACCTGCGTCCTGCAGGCCTCAGCGAGCTAGGCGCTGGAGCTGGATTAAATAAAAAGCGCAAGCGACATGTTAAAAAGAGCCGCCCGGAATTATCTCCGGGCGGCTTTTGGTTTCTATAATAAGCTTGTTCACAGTGCAGCCATTATTGTGATTCCGCATTCAAATCATCACAAATAAAAGTTAAATACTCCCGGACAAGATTAATGTCTGAAAGCATGCTCAATGTCCTGCTTCCGACTACATCTTCAATTTCATTCAGAAGCAGGCTGCCATCTTCATTGAAAATAAAGTCAATGCCACAAAGCCCAAAATCAAATAAAGAGGCGATTTTTTCTGCAAGAAGGCGTTCATCCTCTGACAGCTCATATAGGGAGGCGCTGCCGCCAAGCGTGAAATTGGCCTTAAAGTCAAGGTCAGAATGCCGCAGCACAGCTGCGATTATTTTTTTGCCGATAACAAAAACACGGACATCTTTACCGAGCTGTGCGGGTTTTTGAACAATCCATTTTCCGTGAGGATCCAGCCTTATGTTTTTCTTCTCATCTTCATTTCCCGCTAAATAGACGGCATTTCCTCCGCGTCCATGTACCTCTTTGACAATGTAAGGAAAAGAAAATACCCGGTCCAATGAAGTTTCGTAAAAAAGGGTATCTGCCATTGGAATTCCATAAGTGCTCAGATATTGATGTGTTTTTGCTTTATCATTGCAGATTTCCGAAACAAAAGAGGAGTTATAACACGTAACTCCCATAAGCTCCAGCTGTTTTGTGAAAAAAGGATCAATCGTTCGGACAATAGCAAAGCCGGGAAGATCAGTACTATTTCCGTGAAGAGACAAAAACAGCTCCTGGTTCTGATATCCAATTTGGAAATCCTCCCTGAAATGAAGGTCAAGGGAAATTCCGAGCAAACCAGCCTCCTCAAGCATCCAATTGATATAGGCTTGATTTTTTTCTGCATCATTTTTGCTGTATATAAGCCAACCGTTAATCATTGTCAGCCCCGATTCCAAACTGTTTTTTTAAAATATAAGAAATCATGCTGTCTGCAACATTAACCCCTGTACAATCATAAATGTTCAATAAGTGGGCGTTGGAATTTACTTCACAAAGCAGCGGGCCGTTTTCTCCAAAAAGCAGATCCACCCCGGCGAAATCCGTTTTCAGGATCTTCGCGCATTTTATGGCCAGCTCACATTCTTCCTTTGTCGGCGTATAGGGATATGTTTTCCCGCCGGCCGTGACATTGGCCCGGAAATCGGTTTCGGACTCCCGGTACATGGAAGCGGCCACAGCATCTCCTACTACATTCAGCCGGATATCCCGGCCTTTGCTGTGTGAAATGAATTCCTGAAGGATGAACGGCTTGTGCTTAAGCACAGCTATTTTTTCCAAAAGCTCTGCTTCATTATGTATTAAATAAACCTGCTGGCCGAATGACCCATACGATTCTTTGATCACAAGAGGATAGCCCAGCACTTCCCCCATTTTTGCAAAAGCTTCATAATCATTCCGAAGTATCCCCTCAAAGGTAAAAGGAGGGAAGATTGTTTTAGGCATAGGAATTCCGCTGTTTATGAGCGCTTGATGGGTTTTTGCTTTGCTGTCGCAAATATCGATTGCTTCACTGCTGTTATATACGTGCAGTCCCATTGTTTCCAGGTGCCGGGCAAGATGGATATCCTTGTCCATAAATAGAACGAAATCGGGCAGATCCCCCTTAAAGCCGGCAAGAATCGGCTTGCCATCCTCAATCATTGAGATGAGTTCAGTATTGCGGACAATCTCCGCATCGATAGAGTAACGTTCAGCTGAATGTTTTATAAAAAGAGCTAAATCAGAAAATTTTTTCTGCTGCAAATATCCATTTACAATGATCCAGCAGCGTATTGTATTCGTATGCATAGTGGTGCACTTCCTTTTTGATGTCGATTTATCTCATCTGCCTTGAAATATGATAGGATGAGAATGATATTGATATTGCATGGTTCTTTGTGTATAGGGGGCTTATATAATGAAATACTCGAAAATGGATGAAATAAACAGTGCTATAGAAAAAAGACAGCTCAAGCTTGGCATGGATTTTGGCCTATCGCGAATGGAAATGCTGCTCGAAAGGCTCGGAAATCCGCATCAGCAGCTGAAATATGTGCATATTGCCGGATCCAACGGAAAAGGTTCCACTCTAAATTATATGAAAGAAATCCTGATAACTGAAGGAATATCTCTGGGAGCATTCACATCTCCATATCTGGTGAAGGTGAATGAGCAGATCAGCCTGAACCGGGAATCTATCAGCGATGAGGATTTCATCTCGATTTATCAGGAAATATATCCTGTGATACAAGAAATGGATGAAGAAAATTGCGGTCCGACCGCTTTTGAAATTCTCACAGTTATGGCACTCCTATTTTTCAGCAAAAAAAAGCCGGAAATTGTTTTGCTTGAAACAGGGCTTGGCGGCCGGCTGGACTCGACAAATGTTGTGGTTCCTCTGTTATCTGTCATTACTTCGATCTCTCTTGAGCATACCAATATTCTTGGCAATACGCTTGAAGAAATTGCCGGGGAAAAAGCAGGAATCATCAAGCCGGGAGTTCCTGTAGTTACAGGTGCCATTGAAACAGGGCCTGCCAGGGTTATTGCTGAGACAGCTGAAAAAAATCATTCTGAACGATATACGCTTGGCAAGGACTTTATTCTATCAGATTATTCTTCACATGCCGGACAGCAATCCTTTTCATTTAGGATGAATTCTTTCAGGCTAACCGATGTAAAGTCCGGCATGCTTGGCAGGCATCAAGGTGATAATGCAGCACTTGCGCTTGCTGCTGTGCTCCTTTTGAAGGAAAAATACGGTTTTTCCATAAAAGAAAGCAGCATGAAAGAGGGGATTTGGAGGTCCAAGTGGAATGGGCGTTTTGAAGTTTTAGCGAAAAATCCACTGGTTATCTTGGACGGAGCCCACAATCCGGCGGGAATGGATGTTTTGCTGCAGACATTGCGTGAAAATTATCCGGACTTTAAATATCGTTTTGTTTTTTCTGCATTAAAAGACAAAAACTACAAAAAAATGCTTGCTGCCATTGAAAACAGCGCTTTTGAAGTTATTGTGACAGAATTTCCTCATGAGCGGGCTGCAAGTGCAACAGAGCTGATAGTGGCCAGCTGTTCAGACAAAACTGTAGAAATAAGAGATTGGAGAAACGCATCCCAGCAGGCTTTACAGGAAATCGGTGAAGATGAGCTGGTTATATTTACGGGTTCTCTTTACTTTTTAACACTAGTCAGAGCCTGGCTTTCGGAAAGACTGAAATAATAATAAATGAACGAAAATAAATTAGTGTGACAATATTGTATATATTTGTTAAAATATTCTTAAAATCGAGACTATTTTACCAGATCGGCTATTACATTAAAATCACAATTTCCGATATAAAAGGGAAAGGAGCGGTGGAACATGGATGTGTCAAAAGGCAAGCAGCTCACAGTGTGGATATTATGGCTCCTGATTATTCCGGCGGGGCTAATGATGACATTACATTTCTACCCTCTAAATTTGGACAGAGGCCTATTGGATATGGCGTTCTTTTTAATTTTGATGGGAATCCTTTCATATATTCCAATCATCATTAATAACATTCCAGTTTCAGCATATCAGGGCGTTTCTCTGGCTGTTTTTCTCGTGTTTGGACTATCTGCAGAAATTATTGTTACCCAGCTGGCGTTCGTCTTCTTGCTCTTGACGCTGCGGCTTGGAAAAAATGAAATATATCGTTTTCCGCTGAATTCGCTGATTTTTTTCTTTGTCTGCCTTTTGAGCGGCATGATTTATTATGCCATTGGCGGCAGCGCTGAATTCAACGGAATGCTTGATGCTTCACATTTATGGTATGTCATTATCTATCAGCTCGCTTATTTTGTATTAAACAGCTTTTTGATCTCTTTTGTGCAAATGTCTTTGCATAAAAAGAAGTTTACACTGTATACAATTGATACCCTGTGGGATGGTGTATCGACACTGATGATACTTCCTATCGGGATTATTTTGTTTTTGGTTTATCAGCAAATGGGCATGGTATCCATCCTGCTGATAGGAATCCCGATCATCAGCATGTCTTTGATTTTGAGGCTCTATTATAATTCAAAAGAAATGAATGCCCACTTGAAAGAGGCGAGCAAATTCGGTCAGCAGCTCACTCAAAGCCTTCAGAAGGAAGAGGTGCTCAGTTTATTCATTGACCGCATCTCAGCCATCATTTCTGCAGAAGGTGCTTATATTTTTGATGTATTCAATAAAGAAATAGAAATACAGCTTTTGAGATATGCGGAGAATGGAAAAGAAATGGATAAACGAATGAAGGCCATGAGGCTGGATTCTGGAGTCTGCGGGACTGTGTGGAAAACAAGAAAAGCACAATTCTATCATTCAAGAAAAGAATGGAGCCATCTCGACACAGGCGTGTTTCCTGAGCATGTTGAAAGCATTCTGGCTGTCCCGATTGTCCGCAATAGCCTAGTTGTAGGTGTTGTAGTCATGACTTCAGCAAAAAAACGGGCATTCGAACAATATCAAATGATGATCATGGATATTTTATGTTCTTATCTTGGGGTAGCCATCGAAAATGCCCGCCATCATGAAAAGGCCAGACAGCAGAGTGAGAGGTGTGCGCTGACAAACCTATACAACTTCCGTTACTTCGATGCAAAGCTGCAGGAAGAATTCAATAAATTGGACATGAATATCTTAAAAAGCCTATCGATCATACTGCTTGATATTGACCGTTTTAAATCGGTGAACGACACATATGGCCATCAAAGCGGCAATGAAATTCTCACACAGCTGGCAGAAAGGCTGGACCAGATTATCGGCAAACGTGGAGTGCTTGCCAGATACGGCGGGGAAGAATTCGTCATGCTGCTGCCTAATATGGAGAAAGCGGAGGCATATGATTTTGCTGAATTCATCCGCCTCTCGATTGCCAACAAGCCATTCGCTGTCCATTCCGACCTGGACGAGCACCGCAGCAGACTGCTTGTGCCTATAACGGCAAGCATCGGTGTGGCAGCTGCTCCAACAGATGCAGAAGATGCCCAGGCCCTTATCCGCCACGCAGACCGCGCCATGTACACCGGCGCCAAGCAGGCTGGACGGAACAAGGTTGCACAGTATGTGGGGTAATAGCTGAATACAAAAATGACAGGGGATTTCATACAGAGATCTCCTGCTTTTCTATGAAGATGAAGAGGAGATACTTATGAAGAGATTTATAACGGGAGCGGCCAGCATTTTTATATTAGACGTATATTTCAATGCTTCAGCACATTTTATATCAAATAGTGCAGCTCAATTTATCTGTCTTTTGCTGTTTTTTCCGTTTGCTTCATACATAGCAAAGATAAATGGCCTTGAGGGACTTAAAGGAATCGGCTTTAGGTTGGATCAGAATAGCCTGAAGTACTTTACAGCGAGCTTCATAATGGGGTTTGGTGCATGGGCGATTATGTATGCAGTATACTGGAGGCTTGGGAAATTTGAAATCATTGGCATCAAATCAGGGATGGATGCGGTGATGACACTGGTGTTTGTCGCAGTCGGATTTTTATTAGGGTCACTGATCAATGATTTAATAACAAGAGGATTAATTATTAACCTCCTAAAGGGGAAGCTTGCTCCAATATATTTGGCGGGCATCAGCATTTTTGCTTATGCGGCAGATGACTTTTGGAATGGCGACCTGACTGTTATGAATTTTGTTTTCTCTATTATCCTTGGCCTTTCTTTTACCTATTCCTTCTTAAAAACAGGTTCTGTTTGGGCTGATACAGGGATTCACTTTGGATTGAATACAGCCTTTGGGCTGCTTTATGGGCTGAATGGCAATGAAGGCGGGGGCATACTGGTAATTAAGCAAGGAAAAATAGATTCGGTGCTTAATAACATGATTGTATTATCATTTGCCGCATTGCTGTTTGCTGTTTCCTACATATATTACCGCGGAAAGAGTAATGAAAAGAAGAGAGATAATAATGTTGTTGCGGATGTTATATAAATAACGAAAAAAAACATTGCCTTTCTGGGGAGAAGGGCAATGCTTTTTATTGTTTGAAAATGTTTATTTCGTATAATGTTTTTCGATTTCTTTCATGGAAATTTTCTCTACAGTAGGAATTCCATTTGGAGGGTTATAAATCAATTCATTTTTAAAAATAATAGATAATCTGGATTTAGAAGGTTCCAAGCCAAGCTGGTTATTTTCAAACCATAAACCACCCTTATCAAATGAATTCTTAAATTGACTGGTGTTGGTTTTCCCTTTCATAGCGTTTAATTCAACTGGGTTTCCATAGACACCGCCATTTATTTTTAAATTAGATCCTACCCCATATATTTCAAGTGAACTATTGGAATAGAAATAGGCATTTATTTCCTTAGGCACATCGTTGTATAGGTTATTATTAGACACCTTAATCGTACCATCGCAAATTAACACTAATGTTCCTCCGCTGTTATTGGATAGATTGGTAACTTCAATTCCAGTGTTAGCGTAAAGAGTTCCATTTGTATTGAAGTCTTCTTGTATATCTGCATTCTTGTTGACATACATTTGTCCGTTTAGCGTGAAACTCTCTATGGTTGCTTTTCCATTTATATAAATATATTTATTTTGAGCAAGGTTTAGAGTACCGCTTAAAGTTGCGGCTTCTGATACGTAAATATTTCCATTAACGGTAAGCTTGCCGTTACCGGTTATGGTTAAAGAACCATTTACTATAAGATCGCCATTTATAGTTAAGTTTCCGTTATTACCTATCACTAATGAATTATAACGGGCATTTCCTATTATCGTTTCGGATGTGTTATAGGTCATAGGAAGAAAATAATTCCAGACAGAAGTATATCCATAGAAAGGAAATTTGTTGCCACTAGCTGGATAAGCAGATTTTTGAGCTATTATGCTGCTGACAGCGATTGGTGTAAAGCTTGTATTTCTATCTTTAATGACCGGCGCTAAAGAAAATATACTTTGTAAATTTTGAGTGTTCTTGGGCACTTGGGTCCATGAAAAAATTGAATCATTTATATTTCCGCCGTATATAGAGCCTTTAACAGTAAGTTTCCCATCTATGGCCGGATATGAGGTTGGCGCATAATAATATTTGTTGCCAGTCATGAATTTTCCGTAATTCAGGGACAACAAATTTCCATTTGTAAATACATCACCTTGTAAATAGGCGGAACCATTTAATTTGAAATCACCATTACTTACGGCACTATATTGAAAAATGTCTTTAATAGTGGATAATGCGACCGTTTTCACCAGTTTTTTCCCGTTTTTATTAACGTATACAGTAAATGTAGCGTTGACATTATAAACGCCTTCTCTTTGCCCATCTTCTGTAACAGTCTGGACAATGTTATATTTCCCGCCGCTAGAAGCATTTACATTATTTATTAATGCAGTTATTTTATCAATGATCGGAGAAGCATTTGTAAGAGTCGGATTAATAGCCTCCAGCCCTGTCTGGACTTTCATGATGGCTTCATCCATGATTCTCTCAGCCCTCAACTTATCCTGAACGGAAGCTGTGGATGTATTAATGAATTTCTGCGAATTGACGGAATAACTGTACATGGTGACTGTACCGATAGCAACAACTGCAATAAAAAGCAAAACGATAACTAGTGCATATCCTTTTTGGTTTTGAAAATAGTCCTTCATCACTTATCACCTGCCAGTCGGTAAATGGTTTCAATGTCGATGCTTTGTTCGCCTTTTGACAGGACTTTGTTAGAAAGAATGAAATGAAGTCTCAGATTATTCGTCAGTTCAAATGAAGTGTCCTTTAAGGTGGTGCCATCGCTATTAATTTTCATTCCATTAATAAATACATCATCACTCTTTTTTTCTAGAAGGACTTTAGGATCATTAATGCCCAGATCTTTATCATTCAATTGAAGAGTAAAGTCCCCGTTTGTATTTTGGCTGACCAACGTGACCGAATCAATATTCTCCATAGCCAAATCCACCTTCTGTGTCACAACCGAGAGCTCATTTCTCAATGTGTGTGAGACTGCAACTTTTTTAGATTGAGAGATGGTAGTTAAAAAAACGGTGTATAGCATGGATGAGATAATCAAGAAAATCACGGTGGATACCAAAACTTCTATTAAGGTAAGACCTTCCTCATTGTGTTGTTTCATCTTTTATATACCCCTCAAAGGTTTGTGATTTTTGCTTTTTTTCCAGAGAAACGACAGTGATTTTAATAAGAATGAGCTTATTTGGCAGGCTATTATCAGTAGTATCAGACGGGTTATCTAGGTATTTAGTGAATTCTGCATAAATATTATAGTTTTTTAGATCTGCCTTCTCTGATTCTGTTAAAGAAGGAATGATGTTTGTGAAATTAACCGTTTCCTTTTTGTTAACCTTGTTTTTAATATCCGGGAAGTTTTGGTCCTGGTAATATTGCAGGGTATTTTTACCTATATAAATGGAATCGAATTTTTTGTCGGATGAGCTAGAGAAATTGAAGCTGTTTGATAAAACTGAGCCCATGGTAAACAAAAAAATGCTGATTATTACTAGGGAAACAAGGAGTTCAATGAGTGTGAATCCATCATTCGCTAAAATTCGCTTCGTTTTCATTTCGACACCTATTTCAAAAGTATTAGATAAATTGACATTTTTTCGACATGAGAAATCTTTCAAAATACCTATATTTATTATACAATATTTTATAGTTGATTTTAGAAAAAATAGATATAATTGCGTAAATATGAAAAATATAGAGAAATCTATCGAAAAGGGGTGAAGAATTGGAGAATATAGTGTTTGCGCTTTTGTCTCTTATATTGCTGATTCCAGTAATCATTTTCCTGCCTATCGGAATTAACTGGAAGGGAAAAGCAGCCGTAACAGTTTCAGCACTTTTTATTTCTCTTGTCGGGCTTGCTGCAACGTCGGTCTTCCCGCTATGGGAAAGCTTGCTGATTTCCTTGCTTTTGTTTCTGTGTGTGATTTATATGATCGGTAAGAGGTCTGAAAGTTTTTTGACTGCGGCAGACGATACAGATGACAAGTATTACTATGCTGAAGAGGAGCCCAAAAGTGCTATCACCAAAATGAACGATGTTTTTGTGATTGAAAGTGAAAAACCTGCATTTAGGGATAAAGGCCCGGAACAGGATCGTGCAGAATTACCGGAAGAGCTTCTAGCTGAACTTGAATATGCAGCTGCAAAAGATATAGATTCGGCTGAAGGCATAGAAGAAAAAGAGATCGAAGAAGATTCCTCGTTTCTTGAGCAAAGAGAGCTTTTATGGGATGACCTGGAGGTAACAGAGGAAGTGCAGGAACCCGAAACGGCCGTAAATTTAAGTGAAATAGAAATGATGCTCGAAGATGGAGATTCTGAGGGAACCATTTCTCTGGAAAAAGCAGAACCAGAAGAAGTGCAGGAACCTGAAACAGACGTGGATTTGAGCGATATAGAAATGATTCTCCAAGACGGGGATTCAGAGGGTACTATTTCTCCGGAAAAAGCAGAACCAGAAGAAGTGCAGAAACCCGAAACAGACGTATATTTAAGCGAAATAGAAATGATGCTCCAAGACGGGAACACAGTGGAAACTATTTCTCTGGAAAAAGCAGAAAGTGTAAAAGGACTATCTCAAGAGGAATATGAATTCTTGCTAGAAAATCCGGGAGAAAGTATCGAAGAGTTAGAGATGCCCGTATGGGATGATACTCAAAAGGATGACCGTGAAAAAGAAGAAGAAGCTGAAACAGCAGCAAATGATTGGCTTGAGCTCTTGGAAAGTGAAGAATATGTCATTGTTCCTATGGATGAAGAGAAACAAGAGGCCGATATTAACAGCGGCAGTGAATTGAACTCTGAAACGTTAGAGATCGAAGTTCTGCTAGAGGAAACGAATACTGAAACGTCTATTGAGGAAATGGTACAGGCTCAAGCTGACACTCCGCTTGAAGACAATCAACTTCCAGAATTAGAGGAGCTTAATGAGCCGGAAGAAGAATCCCAATCTTCTGAGCTGGTTATGGAAAGCGATTTCGTTCAGAGTGCGGATGAAGTGCTTAATTCCTTTGAAGAAAGTACTGAAGAGCATAAAAAACAATTAACTAATGAAATAATTTCTGAGCCTGCAAAAGAGGCAGAACTATCACACTGGGAAGATTCAGTGAAAACAGAAAGAGAAGAAATTGTGCACATCGAGGAAATGGCGGATATGAACGAAGAGCCTGAAGATGATTCGATTTACATCCATGGGGATGAGGAAGAGGCAGTAAATTCCAGCATCACACCATCGTATATAGAAGTACAGAAAGAAAATGTCATTGCAACACAGCTTCAGCAGCAAATGTTTCAGACACTCATAGATCAGATTGAACTTGCGAGAAGCACATACAGCAGCAGCCAGTTTGAAGAGTTAGTGAAAAGCCACCTGAATCCGGATCTTCCTGATCTTGAATATTACACGTTCGCAAGCATTTTGGTGAATCACTATATCAAAAAAGGCGATTGGGACAGGTTGAGGCATGAAATTATAGAATTACAGAGTAAGTTTGAAAAGCATTCCATCATCAAAGAAGAACTGAAATTTTTAATGGACAGATACTGCAAGGCATAATATCAAACTAAGAAGATTAGGTAAGGTGAAGGCTATGAGAACCAGTGCACAAATATTAGGACTTCCTATCATCAGCATTAAAGAAGGACAGGAAATTGGAACCGTTAAATCGCTTGTTATTAATCCGGAGAAGGGTTCCGTGGATTTCCTGACAATCGAACATGAGGAATGGCAGGTAAGCGTTAAAGCAATTCCATTCAAGAAGGTTATAGGCATTGGGGAATACGCAGTAACAGTGGAAAGCGAGCGCTCTGTTATTGATTTGAATGAAATACCGATTGCGAATCAGCTTGTGAATAAAAAAATTAAAATCACTGATGCAAAGGTGATGACACGAAAAGGCGAGCTATTGGGAGCGGTTCATGAATTCTTTACAGACGAAGAAAATGGAATGGTCATCGGAATGCTGATGAAACAGAAAGAAAATGAATTTGTTTTGCCATCAGAAACAGTTCTGACTTTTGGAAAAGACATTTTGATAGTGACAGAAGATGCAGCTTCACACTTCTTGACAAATCCATTGCATCTGATCCATCCGGAAGAGGAAAGTGATGAATCAGGGGCCATCAGCCAGGAGCTGAGAGAAAAGCAAATCGAACTTCTGCAGGGAAAAGTGCTGCAGAAGGATATCCTCGATAAAGCAGGGAATGTGTTATTCACAGAGGGTTCAGTCCTGACAGAAGAAGATATTAAAAGAGCGCAGCAGGAAGGGCCGGGTGTCCTTGTGGGGCTCTCGATGAATGTTGGAGCGTGAGGTAAAGGAGGGGCAAGAGGTGAAAAACCAGCCCATGGTGAAAATATTTCTTACGCTGATTTTATCAACAGCCTACATTTTCAGTTTCTCCCATTTAGCCGCATTTGCGTATGACCGTTTTGTGCATCAGGGAGATGTATGGGAGCAGGGGACAAAGATCGGCAGTTTAAATGTTTCTGGAAAAACATCACAGCAAAGCGCACTCCAGCTTGAACAGGCAGTTAAGAAATGGACAAGTGAAAACCGCGTTACTTTTACCTATAAAGAAAAAAATATGAAGATCGATAATTCAATGTTTCAGTTTCAAAATGAGGACACAATCGGCCATTTAAAATCCGGCCAGAAAAATCTTGCAGCAGTGAAACTGGATCAAAACAAGCTCGAGGATGCCGTATATGACACATCGATCAGCCTGTCTTCCCAGAAGCTGGACTTTGACAAGCTTTCACAGGATCTTTTAGTCAGTGCTGCTATGCTTGAGGGCGGGCAATATACCTTTCATCTTGAAAACTATGTTTCAGGGTCTTCAAAGGAGCATGAAGTCATCACAAAAGCGGAGATTAAGGCTGGAAAAGATGAAAAAGAGCTGAAAGAAATCGTCAAAAGGCTTGGCAAAACAGACATACAGGGCCAGAGTCAATTTTCCCTTTTAAACACATTGAAGAATGCCAAAGCTGAGAAGTTGAGCAGCGATGCGCTTAGCAGAGTGGCTTCTGGAATTTACCGTGCTATTCTTCCGACGAACTTCGCTGTTGTTGAACGCAATATCAGCAGAGAACTGCCTTCATATGCAACACTCGGATATGAAGCAAGAGCAGATAACGGAAATGACATGGATTTAGTCGTGGCCAACATGAATGACACAGCTTACTCGCTCTATTTTTCGATTAAAAATCATACATTAATCGTTACATTAAAAGGGCAGGCATTTTTGAACAAGTACTCTATCCTGGAAACTGATAAAATGAAATACCCTCCAGGCACAGTACAGCAATTCAGCGCGCTTCTGTCCACAGGTGAGAGAACAGTGAGAGAACAAGGCAAGGACGGCCTGGAAGTGAAAATTGTCAGGAAGATATTCAATGAAACAGGAAAGCTTGTAAAAACCGAGCAAATCTCGGATGATTTTTATCCGCCTGTACAAAGGGTAGAGGTATCAGCCCTTGCAGAGCCGGCAGTGATCCCTGCCGATGGGGGGACTACAGTACCTGCAGCAGGTGATGGAACAATTCCTGCGGCAGATCCAAATACCGACCCGCCAGCAGATCCGAATATGGTTCCCTCTGATCCAAATACAGTGCCTCAAACGGGCACGGATGGTGTTCCGCCAGCAGATTCTTCTAATCAGAATCCCTGGAATCCCGGTATTCCCCCTGCGGGAATAAATAAAAACAACTGGAACAATGGCTTGCCAAAAGGATCTGGAGCAAGCTCTAAAACGCCTGCAGACAGCAGTTCGGATTCTGAGAGAAAAAAAGAAGATGTCTTGAATCGTGACTCTGAAAAAAGCGGGGATGAAAAATGACACAAACCCGAAAGCGCCTTGGAGATCTATTGGCTGAAGCAGGACTCATCACAGAGGAACAGCTTCAGTCGGCATTAAAAGATAAAGCAAAAGGCCAGCGCCTTGGTGATGTTCTTCTTCAAAAAGGGTTTATAACAGAGCAGCAGCTGATTGAGGTTCTCGAATTCCAGCTTGGCATTCCGCATGTCAGTTTATACCGCTATCCATTTGATACCAAGCTGTTCACGCTGATTACAAAGGAGACTGCAAAAAGAAATCTGCTGATTCCCTTAAAGCGTGAAGCCGATAAGCTGTTTGTTGCGATGGCAGATCCTATGGATTTTTATGCGATTGATGACATCAGGCTGTCCACTGGCTTTCAAATTGAAACGGCCATTGCGACAAAAGATGAAATCCAGCGCACAATAGCCAAATATTATGACCGCGACGAAGGCCTTGAAGAATTTATGGGTGACTTGACCGCTTCAGATAGCGGCGAGGAAGAGCAGATAACTGAACAGGATTCTCCTGTTGTCCGTCTCGTTAACCAGATTTTATCCAATGCCGTTACCCAGAAGGCAAGTGACATCCATATTGATCCGCAGGAAACAAAGATGATAGTCCGTTACCGTGTGGACGGAGTTCTGCGGACAGAAAGAGTACTGCCGAAGAACATGCAAAATGTGCTGATTGCCAGGATTAAGATCATGGCCAATCTGGATATTACAGAACACCGTGTTCCGCAGGACGGGCGGATTAAGATCAATTTAGAGTTTCATCCTATTGATTTGCGCGTTTCATCCCTTCCAACCGTTTATGGAGAAAAAATGGTTCTTCGAATCCTGGATCTTGGAAGCTCCTTAAACGATATCGGAAAGCTCGGATTCAACAGACTGAATCTGCAGCGTTTTGAAGGAATGATAAGTCAGCCAAATGGAATCGTGCTAATTACCGGCCCTACAGGATCGGGCAAATCCTCCACCTTGTATGCAGCTCTGAACAAACTGAACACCGAAGAAGTGAACATCATTACCATCGAAGATCCTGTAGAGTACCAGCTTGAAGGAATTAACCAGATACAGGTGAATTCAAATGTGGGCATGACATTTTCTGCCGGTCTCCGGTCCATTCTCCGCCAGGACCCCAACATCATCATGGTCGGGGAAATCCGTGATAAAGACACGGTGGAAGTCGCGATACGGGCTTCATTGACAGGCCACCTTGTACTGAGCACAATCCATACCAATGATTCACTCAGCACGATTACGAGACTTGCAGATATGGGAGTGGAGCCTTTTCTGGTCGCATCCTCGCTAAGCGGCATCGTGTCACAGCGTTTGGTGCGAAGGGTGTGCAGAGACTGCGGGAAAAGTGTTCCTGCGTCAAAACGCGAAGTGGAGATATTCGCTAAGCGCGGCCTGAAAATCGAGCAAATCACACGAGGATCCGGCTGTTCTTCCTGCAACATGACTGGATACAAAGGCAGGATTGCGCTTCATGAGGTTCTGGTCATCAATGATGAAATGAGAAGGGTAATCATGAACGGTGAATCCTTCACAAGGCTTCGGGAGCTTGCCGTAAAAAATAAAATGATTTTCCTGATTGATGATGGATTGCTCAAGGTCAAACAGGGCCTTACGACAACAGAAGAAGTTTTGCGTGTTGCCACATTGGAATAGAGGTGCCCGATGAATACAAAGATTGATCACTTGCTTCGAGCCGGCTTTGAATTAAAGGCTTCAGATATCCATATTACCGTCGGTGTGCCTCCCATCATGCGCTTGAATGGCGAGCTGAAGAAGTACGGCAAAGAAGAGCTGCGCCCAGAGGATACGGAAGGAATGGCCAAGTCCATCATTCCCGAGAATATGTGGAAACAGTTAAAAGAAAAAGGGGAGCTGGATTTTTCCTATGGAATTCCCGGTGTCTCCAGGTTCAGGATTAACACCTATTTTCAGCGCTCCTGCATTGCCATGGCGATCAGGATTGTCCCGACAAGGATACCGACCATTGAAGAGCTAAAGCTTCCGGATACGTTAAAAAAGATTACCGAGAAGCCACAAGGGCTTGTGCTTGTGACTGGCCCTACAGGAAGCGGGAAGTCAACAACACTTGCCTCCATGATTCAATATATGAACCATACAATGAGGAAGCATATTATTACCCTTGAAGATCCTATTGAATATTTGCACAAGCATCAAAACTGCATCATTGACCAGCGTGAGGTCGGCTTTGATACGAATAACTTCGCCAATGGGCTGCGGTCGGCACTGAGACAGGATCCGGATGTTATTTTAGTCGGGGAAATGAGGGATCTTGAAACGATTCATACTGCCATTACGGCAGCAGAAACGGGTCACCTGGTTTTCGGCACACTCCATACCTCAAGCGCTCCATCAACGATTGACAGAATCATCGATGTCTTCGAGCCTGCACAGCAGGCGCAGGTCAGGATTCAGCTTGCCTCCGTGCTCGTGTCGATTGTATCGCAGAGGCTGTTCCCGACAGTGGACAAAAAGGGACGGAGAGCGGCGACGGAAATACTTGTCAACAACTCAGCGGTAGCCAACCTGATCCGAAACGAAAAAATCCATCAGATTGTGAATATCATGCAAACATCACGGGCCCAGGGCATGCATACATTGGATAGTGATATCAAAGAGCTTTTGACAGCAGGAGTTATTTCAAAGGAAAGTGCATTTTCATTTTTGCAGGATAAGGTGGAGTAAATGGCACGCTTTAAATATACAGGCCGCGACAAAAGCGGCAAGAAATCAGGGATCATCACAGCCCAGTCGAAGCGAGAAGCTATCGGGAAGCTGAAGGATGACGGAGTCAGGGTCGTTGAGATGACACTTGTTCCAGAAACCTTCCTCACAAGGGAAATTACGATTGGTAATCCTGTAAAGCTGCAGCATTTCGTCATATACCTGCGCCAGTTCGCCACTTTGCTGCGTGCAGGGGTTTCCGTAGTGGAATCTACTAATATCTTATCTTCCCAAACGGAAAGCAAGCACCTAAGAAAGGCCCTGCAAAGCATTGAACAAGAGCTTAGAGATGGAAATCCTCTGTCACAGGCGGCTTCCAAACACAAAAACATCTTCACGGCCATGTTCATCAATATGGTGAGGGCAGGGGAAGCAGGCGGAAACATGGATGAAACACTGGAGCGCCTGGCCGATCATTATGAAAAGCAGCATAGCACACGCCAGAAAATCCAGTCAGCCATGGCCTATCCGACTGTTGTGGCATTCATCGCGATTTTTGTTGTTATCTTTCTATTAAAATCAGTTGTGCCGACATTTGCAGATATGTTCAAGGACTTTGGCGGGCAGCTGCCTGCGATTACCCAGTTTGTGCTGAATAGCAGTGCGTTCATGCAGAAGGCGTGGTACCTGATTATTTTATTTTTCGTTCTGATGGCCATTTTGATCATTTATATTAAGAAGAATAAAACAACAAAGTATTATTATGATTATTTCTTTTTAAGGATCCCAATCTTCGGCAAGATGATGCAAAAAGCCGTGCTGGCCAGGATGACAAGGACACTAAGCTCGCTGTTCACAAGTTCTGTGCCGATTCTTCAGGCCATGACAATCGTGGATCAGGTGGTGGAAAACGAAGTGATTGGCGGAGTGATCCGAAAATCCCGCGATTCGCTTGAAAAGGGACAATCCCTAACAGATCCAATGAGAAATCACTGGGCCTTTCCGCCCCTCGTAACACAGATGATTGCCATTGGGGAACAGACCGGTGCGCTTGATGCCATGCTATCAAAAGTAGCCGACTTTTATGAAAAAGAAGTAGAAAACAGCACCGACCAATTAAAATCATTGATTGAGCCCATCATGATTGTCGTGCTCGCCGGAATCGTAGGAACCATCGTCATTTCCATCATGGTTCCAATGTTCGAAATCTATAATCAAGTAGGAAAATAGAAGCACATTTTCCTACAAAAAATGGATATCTCTTTTTAGAAAAATATAGTATATTGTAAAATAAGTAGTAAAAAAGTAGGATAATAGGAAAATAGGAGGAATTATGTATGAATTTTATTAAAAAGCATCTTAAAAACGAGAAGGGATTAACGCTGATAGAGCTATTGGCTGTTGTTGTAATCCTGGGTATCATTGCAGCTATCGCCATTCCGAGCATCGGCGGTTTGATTGATAACTCTAAGAAGGATGCACACGCTGGAAATGCCCAGCAGATGATTAACTCTGCTAAACTCTGGGTTTCTGCACATAGTACTGATGAAGGTTTTACTGGATCGAAAAACTTGACTTTAAAAGATATGTACGATGACAACCTGCTCGATACTATTGATGATCCAGATGGCGGTACTTATTCTCTAACTGGATCTTTTGTAGCAATTACTAAAAGTGCGAATGCCTATACTTATACGGTCACTTTAACTAATAGTAAAAGAGGGGTCTATGCTCAAACTGGAAAAATAACAAGAAACAAAGTAACAGATGCCTCTAAATAAATTGATACAAGGAAATAAAGCCCTTATTAATAGAGCTAACATTAAAAACCCTAGGGAATTAAAGGATAACCTATGACTCTATTATTGCTAGCATGTTTCATTCTCGGCACAATCCTCGGTTCCTTCTACAACGTAGTAGGCTTGAGCGTGCCGGTCAAGAGACCGTTTGCTAACCGGCGTTCTGCCTGCCCGATCTGCGGCAGGACGCTTACGCCAATAGAATTGGTGCCAGTGCTTTCATATGTGATTCAGGGGGGAAGATGCCGCGGCTGCAAGTCGCGCATTTCTCCGCTTTATCCGATTGTCGAGTTCCTGACAGGACTGCTGTTTGCGGCTTCTCCGTTATTGCTTGGCTGGACATATGAAGTATTTGTAGCCTGGACATTGATTTCTTTATTGATGATTATCTTTGTAAGTGACATCCGCTATATGCTGATCCCTGATAAAATACTGCTGTTTTTTGCAGTTGTTTTTTTGTTTATACGCATATTCATTCCGCTGCAGCCGTGGTGGGACCCGCTGCTTGGTGCCGTGTGCGGATTTGGTTTGTTATTGTTTATCGCAATTATCAGCAGGGGAGGAATGGGTGGCGGCGATATCAAGCTGTTTGGCCTGCTGGGCTTCATTCTTGGCCTGAAGCTTGTTTTTCTCGCTTTTATCTTTTCCACCTTTTACGGAGCCATAATCGGCATCGCCGGTTTGCTGACGGGTGTGGTTAAACGGAAGAATCCGATCCCGTTTGGCCCGTTCATTGTATTTGGAACACTTACCGCTTATTTTTATGGAGATGCCATCTTGAGCTGGTATCTGCAATTTTTAACTTCATCATGAATTTGATAGTAAGGAGTATTCTGCATGCCTTTATCCTTTTTTACCGGTAAAAATCGGATCGTCAACCTTGTTATAAAGGACCATGCGATCCGTTTTGTTGAATTTAAACAAAATAATCCTCCGGTCGTTTCAGCGTGCGGAGAACATTATTTGCCTTCAGGAATCATCAAAGATGGAAAAATCATGGATTATGGGACATTGCAGAATATCCTGGAGCAATGTCTGGATGAATGGAAGCTATCAAAGCGGGAGGTCCGGTTTTTAGTTCCGGACCCCTTTGTTGTAATCCGCAAGCTGTCCATTCCAAAGGATATCAAAGATGATGAAATTGAAGGGTATTTATACCTTGAACTTGGAACAAGCATCCACCTGCCGTTTGAGGACCCTGTATTTGATGCAGTCGTGCTGGGAGAATCGGAAGAAAAACGCGAGATTCTTCTTTTTGCAGCTCCCGAAGAAATTGTTTCCGAATACAGCGGACTTCTTGAGGAAAGTAAATTAAGGCCGATTGCTGCAGACATCTCTGCACTTGCACTGTACCGGCTTTACTTTCTTGATGATCGTGCCCGCGCGAAAAAAGGGGCTGTCATGCTGCTTCAGTTTGACTTGCTGACGGTGAATGCAAGCATTTTTGCTGATGACAAGCCGATTTTTATGCGGCATATTCCGGTCTCTGGAGATATAGATGACTGGGAACAAGGCATGTCGCGCCTCGGAAATGCCGAGCTTGTATATGGGGGACAAAAAGAACAGTACTTTCAAACCTTTGAAGATTCTTTTACAGAGATTGAAAGAGTGCTGGATTTTTATAAATACTCTTTAAATGAAGCACAAGAGGATATTTCAGAAATTGTAATCTGCGGTGACCATCCGTATCTTGATGACATTATTTCTAGGCTTGAAAATCGTGTGGCAGCATCCGTCATCAAGCTTTCAAGAGAGTTAAATGATCCGGAACAAAACGGGCTTTTGGCTCCTTCCTACTATGCGGCCGCAGGGCTCGCTCTTAAAGGGGTGAGATGATGCTCGCAGAAATTAACCTGCTTCCTAAAAGAGAAACAAAAAGTCTCGCCTTTTTATTGATCATCATTGTATTTGTTGTTCTTCTGGCCATCGGCAGCACTGTTTTTTACTTTCAGCACCAGGCGAAGGAGCAGAATTTGAACAGCATCCAAAGCCAAACTCAAAAAACAAAGGAAACGATAGCCGCAGAGCAGCAAAGGGCCATCACGATCCAGGATGCAAATTCAGCATCGCAATTGAAAAACATGGTGGACTGGGCAGAAACATACCCTGTGAAAACAGTGCCCGTGATTAAGAAGCTGATTTCCAAGCTTCCAGAACGGGGATTTTTCCGTGAGTTTGCTTATACAGAAGATGGAACCATCTTGGTTACGGTTCAATTCGATACATCAAGTGATGCGGCGTATTATCTGAACGACCTGACAAAGTTAAAGATGCTGTCAGAAGCAAAAATGAAATCATTAAAAGTTGAAAATCCAGAGGATGAAAAAACCACTGTCAGCAATGAAACGAATTCTGATGGAACGGCGAAAGATCAAACAATGGAGAATGTCCCTTTCCTGCCGCGTTATTTGGTTGTTTATGAAGTTAAACTGGATACAGAATATGCAAAAAAAGAGGTATCTCAGGAAACGGAAAGCGTGTGTGATGAAGGAGGGGCTGCAAAGTGAATCTTCGTTTAAACAAAAAACAGGGATTTATGCTGTTTGCAGCCATTTTAGCCGGCTCTCTTCTGCTTGTGGGATTGTATTTCTGGAGGATCTATCCTTTGGATGCAAAAACAAAGCTTGCACAAAATGAATTGACTTCGCAGCAAAAGATGCTCGAAATGATGGGCACGAATTCTGTGCAAACCAAAAAAGAAGCATTTGCAGCCACCACTGAGCTGCAAAAACGTCTACCGGTAAAAGCCTCTGTTCAGCAGCTGATGCTGGATTTTGAAAAAGCAGAGGTGGTTTCCAAAAGCTTCATTACGGATATGGAATTTAAGGATGAAGCCGATCCATCTGGCACAGCTGCAGTTCAGGCACCGCCTTCACAATCTCAGCAGCAGGAAAAGGCTGTCAGCGATGCAGCAAGTTCATCAGAAAATAAAAATGCAGCCGCCACCAGCAATTCCGCTAACACGGCCACTGCCCAGCCGGGAAGTACAAGTACGGGATCAGATACCGAGATTCTTCCGTCTGGCGTCCAGAAAATAACGGTCGTAATCAAGGCTCAGTCTCCCGATTATTTTGGTATGGAGCGATTTTTGGCTTCATTAGAATCGATGGAGAGAATAGTAAGGATAGAAAATCTTAAGTTTACAGGTTCAGAGGAAATTTCTTCTGTCACCCAGGCAGCTGCGCCGATTGTTTATGAACTGACTGTTTCTGCCTATTACTCTCCAGGCCTAAAGGATCTTCAAGATCAGTCTCCGAAGATGGAATCACCGCCGCCTAGCGAAAAGGCCAATCCTTTCAATGATTTCCCTGACTCTGCTGCTGAGGGTACTGAAGCATCCAGCAGTTCTGCCGGTAATCAGCCATGATACATCCGGTAAAAAACAGTATGCCGGATGAGAAGGGGCTTACACTGATTGAACTGCTGGCTGTCGTCGTAATTCTTGGAATCATAGCGGCAATTGCTGTTCCTTTGATTGCGGGGATCATACAGCATTCAAAAAAGAATGCCTTTGTTTCAAATGCACAATCTGCAAAAGAAGCTGCAGGGTTTTATTTGAAGGATAAAGTTATGCAAGAAGAAACAATCCCTGAAAAAATCACCTATAAAGAGCTGGTAGAGCATGATTATCTGGATGAAATCCGCGATCCTGATACAGGCGGTCTTTGGGATGCTGACACCAATCTTTCTTTTATTGCTGTAGAAGATTCAAAGGCTAAAGCGGTTTGCCTTCTTGGCGAAAAGCGGCAGCTGTGCGGCAAAAAAGGCAGCACATCAAAAGAGGCGCTGCCCTTTCTTGGACTGTCCGCAGATGATGTGACAGAAAACCCCTGAAAAATATGACGAACGCTAATGATAACAAGACGACAAAAGTCTTGTTATTTTTTTTTGCCTCTATGATAGGATGGAAAAAACGAACGCGAAGGGGGGATGATAGAGATGGACAAGACTGATGAAAGGCGAAAAGGCATTACGATAAAAATAAACGGAAAAGAAAAATCATTCATCCATAGAGAGTCCGATCTTCCCGGTCCTGAAATTGCGGCGGCAGCGGAAAAAACGGAGGACAGCTTTGAATGGATCCTGCCTGAGGATTATGAAAATCATGATGAAATCACTACGGGAAAAACGATGGAAGGAAAAGCGCTGATCCTTTCCCATCATAATAAATCCGGGGGAAAGACTAAAAGAAGCTTTATGATTAAAGCCCCGCTGGTTTCTATTATTTGTGCAGTACTCTGCGGCTCGCTGCTTGGTTTTATCGTATTGAAAATGATTACTGCAAATCAGGGTGCCAAAAGCATACAGCCGGCCATTCAGGGTACTGCCGTTCCTGTCAGCGGGAAAGCAAGCGCTGCTCTGCCTGAATTAAAGGCGTATTTGGTGCAGGGAGGGATTTTTTCAAGTGAGGCAGCTGCAAAGGGCATTCAGCAAAGGGTAGCCCAAAAACAGATTCCATCAGAAATATTCAAAAGGAAGGACAGCTATTATCTTTTTCTTGGAACGGCAGAAAGCCTTGATGAAAGCAAGCAGCTTGCTTTATTCTTAAAAAGCTACGGTGCTGATGTATTCTGGAAGGAAGTAGACATCAAGCAGGGGTCTAAAAAAATGGACAGTACATCTGCAGCCAGTCTGAAAGAGATGGTTTCACTCTATCATCTTCTGTCTGGCTCTTCTTCCAAAAATCTGATTGGAGATAAGTCGGCAGCAAACAGTGAAACATGGGCAAAGAAAACCGCAGCCGTCAAAAATCTGGCAAAGAATCCGGCAACAGACGAAATGAAGAGTGATGTGTTATCAGCTGCTGAACTGCTGAAGCAATATGAAACCTCCAGGCAAACCGCCCAGCTTCTTCAGGCACAGGGGAAATTGCTGTCGTTTTTAGCCGGGTATCAAAAAATATCTGGAAGCTAAATGTCGGGATATGCTTATTTTCCGGGAAATATAACAATGTGTGTTCAAAACTTCTGCTGTTTTAGACTAAAGAAGTATATTCGGGTGAATTCTAAACGGGGGAAACTTGTTTGGCAGCAAATTGTGCCGGCAAAGAATTCTTATCGTTTAGAATTCTTTTTTGTCAGAGATTGTTAGATGATGAAGAATTTGATACGATAGGAAATGTATCTCCCTAAATATGCTTTTGTAAGGTAAGGTGAACACCATGAAAGATGTAATTTTAGCTTCATCATCACCGCGTCGAAAAGAACTTCTCAACTTTCTTCAGATTCCATTTCAAAGTGTACCTTCTAACATTGATGAAACCATCGAGCCAGGAACTTCAGCTGCTGAAGCTGTGAAAGATCTGGCGTATCGCAAGGCAGCCGAGATATCAGGGGATTATCATGATCATTGCATCATCGGTTCTGATACGGTTGTTTCCCTTAATGGCGAAATTCTCGGGAAACCGTCCGGGCGAGAAGACGCAAAGCGTATGCTTCAAAGCTTGTCCGGCTGCACACATACCGTGCATACCGGTGTCGCCATCATGCATGGAGCTCGCAGCACAGTATTTTCAGAAAGCACAGAAGTCGTTTTTTGGGAACTGTCAGATGATGAAATTGAAAATTATCTGGACAGCGGAGAACCTTTTGATAAGGCAGGCAGCTATGGGATCCAAGGATTTGGCTCTCTGCTGGTTAAAGAAATACACGGTGATTATTTCACAGTCGTAGGATTGCCTGTTTCAAGGCTGGCGAGAGAATTAAAAGCCTTTCAAAAAAAATCGACATCATAGAACATTTTTTTCGATTTCCTGACAATCTTCCCTCATAATAGAAAGGAAGGACAGGATTGCTATGACTAAAATGCTGATCAAAGATTTTCCGAAAGACGAAAGGCCGCGTGAACGCTTTTTGCAGGAAGGGCCAAGAAGCCTGTCCAATCAGGAACTGCTGGCTCTTTTGCTGAGAACAGGGACAAGGGATCAATCTGTCCTGCAGCTTTCCAATAAGCTGATCAGCACCTTTGAAGGACTGAGGCTTTTAAAGGATGCTTCCATCGAAGAAATCACGGCTATTAAGGGAATCGGGGCGGCAAAGGCCATTCAGATTCTTGCATCGGTAGAGCTTGGCCGGAGAATTAGCTCGCTGAACTACCATGACCGCTATGTCATCCGCACACCGGAAGACTGTGCAAATTACTGTATGGACGAAATGCGTTTCCTTTCTCAGGAGCACTTCGTTTGCCTGTATCTGAATACGAAAAATCAAGTCCTCCATAAGCAAACCGTTTTCATTGGCAGCCTCAATGCCTCTATCGTACATCCGCGCGAGGTATTCAAGGAAGCCTTCCGCCGTTCGGCGGCCTCTATCATTTGTCTCCATAACCACCCTTCAGGTGACCCCGCTCCCAGCAGGGAAGATATTGAGGTAACAAAAAGATTGTCTGAATGCGGGAAAATCATGGGGATCGACATCCTGGACCATATTATTATCGGAGAACAGAAATTTGTGAGTTTAAAGGAAAAAGGTTATTTATGACACTATCAAAATCCTCCAGTATAGGCTATAATATGGTTTGTGATTTTTGCAGGAAATTCTTGTTTTAGAGAGACTATTTCCATTAATAATGTTAACTATAATCTTACTATAAAAAAGTATATTGTTTTACGAAAGGGAGATACTTCAATGTTTGGAATTGGTGCAAGAGATCTTGGAATCGACTTAGGAACAGCTAATACGCTGGTTTATGTAAAAGGTAAAGGCATTGTTGTAAGAGAACCTTCCGTCGTGGCTTTGCAGACAGATACAAAGCAAATCGTCGCTGTCGGAAATGATGCGAAAAATATGATCGGACGTACTCCCGGAAATGTTGTTGCCCTTCGCCCGATGAAGGACGGCGTTATTGCTGATTATGAAACAACAGCTACTATGATGAAGTACTATATTAATGAAGCACAGAAAAAAGGCGTATTCGGCAGCAAGCCATATGTCATGGTCTGCGTTCCTTCAGGTATTACAGCGGTTGAGCAGCGTGCAGTCATCGACGCAACAAGACAGGCAGGCGCACGTGATGCCTACCCGATTGAAGAGCCATTTGCAGCTGCAATCGGTGCTAACCTTCCCGTTTGGGAGCCTACAGGCAGCATGGTAGTGGATATCGGCGGCGGAACGACAGAGGTTGCCATCATTTCACTTGGCGGCATCGTGACAAGCCAGTCCATCCGCATTGCAGGGAACGAAATGGATGATGCGATTATCAGTTATATCCGCAAAAATTATAACTTGATGATCGGAGACCGCACAGCAGAAAATATTAAGATGGAAATCGGTTCTGCAGGTGAAATAGACGGAATTGATAACATGGAAATCCGCGGTCGCGATCTTTTGACGGGACTTCCGAAAACGATTGAAATTACGGCTAAGGAAATTTCTTCTGCACTTCGCGATACAGTGTACGCTATCGTGGATTCTGTGAAAAACACACTGGAGAAAACACCGCCTGAGCTTGCGGCTGATATTATGGACCGCGGCATCGTCCTGACTGGCGGAGGAGCTCTTCTTCGCAATTTGGATAGAGTCATTAGTGAAGAAACAAAAATGCCCGTACTTATCGCAGAAAATCCGCTTGACTGTGTGGCAATTGGAACAGGAAAAGCCCTTGATCATATTCATTTATTTAAAACAAAATCAAAAGATTCAAGCAGATATTGAGCCTGAATCTTGATAAATAAGGAATCAGTGATGTCAGACTTGTGCTGGCATTGCTTATTTTCCTGTGAAAAAACGAACGCTGCCCTGCTGTCTGTTTTTTTAATTTCTATCAAAAAATGCAGGCTGGCTCACGGGCAAAGTCGGAAAAATGATAGAGGTGCAAATTTTCCATGCCACAATTTTTCTTTAATAAAAGGCTCATTTTATTACTTGTAAGCATCATCATTCTCGTGGCATTGATTGGCTTTTCGTTAAGAGAAAGAAGCAAATTAACCTGGCCGGAACAATTTTTAAAGGATACATCAGGATTCTTTGAAAATATTTTCGATAAACCTGTATCAGCGGTTTCCGGATTATTCTCAAATGTCAGCGATCTTCAGCATACATATGACGAAAACAAAAGGCTTAAATCACGTCTGGACGAATATGTGCAAATCAAAACAGAGGTCCAGGCGCTTGAAAAAGAAAATAAGGACCTTCGCAAGATTATCGGGAAAGAAGATGATCTTCGGAAATTTTCTCCTATCCAGGCGACTGTCATTGGCCGCAATCCGTCACGCTGGCATGAAATGATCACGATCAATCAAGGAAAGCTGCAGGGTGTCGAGAAGGATATGGCGGTCGTAACAGCTGAGGGGCTTATCGGTAAAGTGAAAAGTGCCAATAATTTTACTTCATCGGTCCAGCTTTTGACATCCATTGATCCCGAAAACAGGATATCTGCCATTGTCCAGGGGGACAAAGATGCCTATGGCGTAATAGAAGGCTATGATAATAAACGCGATCTGCTTCTCATGAAGCGGATACCATATGATAAGAAAATCAAGAAGAATTCGAATGTTATCACATCCGGATTTGGCGGTGTGTTCCCGAGCGGCCAGCTGATCGGGAAAGTCGTCGATGTAAAGATCGACCAATATGGATTGAACCAGACTGCATATATCGAGCCTTCAACGGACTTTTATGATATTAATAATGTCATGGTTTTAAAAAGAGATGTGCGGGGGGCTGAATAAGTGAAACGTTTTATCCTTCCCCTTGCAGCCCTGGTTTTTTTTATATTTGAGAGTTTGCTGGCCAATTTGTTTGCCGGACATGTTTTTGGGAGCGAAAAAATTTTCGTTCCCCGTTTTATCTTGATTTTCATCGCTTTCCTGACCATTTACGGTTCAAGAAGAACGGGCATGATTTACGCATTTTTCATGGGACTTGCCTATGATGTGGTGTATACTGAGATATTGGGAGTTTATATGTATACGCTCCCTGCTCTCGCTTACCTGATCAGCAAGGCGATGAAGGTGCTTCAGGCGAATTTGTTCATTACTATTTTTGTGACGATTTTTTCAGTGGCAGTACTGGAATTTGTCGATTATGAAATTAACTTTTTGATTCATTTTACAAAAATGGGCTTCAGCGAATTTGTTTCTGTCAGATTATGGCCGACTTTGCTGCTCAATCTGATTTTCCTGATCATCTTCTCACTGCCGCTTAAAGCGATGGTTGAAAAGCTGAAGCTGGACGAAGAAATAGAGTAGGTCCCAGTTCCTCCCTGCTGCTTAAGCAGGGCTTGGGTCTTGTAATTTTCAATATACTTAGAAAAAGGAAATTTATCCGGGCATGTCGAATTATACTTCATTGAGGTGAAACAGGCGTCATGAATAAAAGAATACCGCAAAATGTTATGATAAAAGGCACAAAGGACGGGCTCACGCTGCATCTCGATGATTCATGCTCCTTTTCTGAGTTATTGAAAGAGCTTGAAACAAAGATTTCTGCTAATTACCAGTTCCAGGAAAACGACCCGTTAATTGCCGTGAAAGTACACACAGGCAATCGCTATTTAACTGAAATACAGCAAGAAGAAATAAAAGACCTGATACGCAAAAAAAAGAAGCTTGTAGTGGACGAAATTGTCTCCAATGTCATGACAAAGGCCGAGGCATCACAGTGGAAAGAAGAAAACCAGATCGTGACGATCGTCAGGATGGTCCGGTCCGGACAGGTTCTTAAAGTCACTGGAGATTTATTGCTTGTCGGTGATGTGAATCCTGGAGGAACGGTTGCGGCCGGGGGAAACATCTATATAATGGGCACATTAAAAGGCATTGCTCACGCCGGGTGCAATGGCAACAGTGAAGCAGTGGTGACGGCCTCTGTCATGAAGCCGGCACAGCTGAGAATCGGCAGCTCCGTGAACCGCGGCCCGGACCAGTATACGGAGGACGGCCATGCCATGGAATGTGCATTCATTGATGATGACGGACACATTATTGTAGATAAACTGCAAGTCTTAAAGAAACATAGACCTAATTTAGATAGTTTTGAAGGGGGACTCTAATTGTGGGAGAGGCTATAGTTATTACATCCGGCAAGGGCGGAGTAGGAAAAACGACAACATCCGCCAATTTAGGAACCTCGCTGGCTCTGCTTGGCAAAAAGGTGTGCCTGATTGACACTGACATCGGCCTGCGCAATTTGGATGTTGTCATGGGCCTTGAAAACCGGATCATTTATGATTTGGTTGATGTAGTGGAAGGCCGCTGCAAAATTCATCAGGCGCTTGTAAAAGATAAACGCTTTGACGATTTGCTGTATCTTTTGCCGGCTGCCCAAACGAGCGATAAGTCCGCCGTCAGCCCTGAGCAAATGAAAACGCTTGTTACAGAGCTGAAGCAGGATTATGATTACATTGTCATCGACTGCCCTGCTGGAATTGAACAGGGCTTTAAGAATGCCATTGCAGGTGCTGACCGGGCCATTGTGGTTACAACGCCGGAAACCTCTGCAGTGCGTGATGCAGACAGAATCATCGGCCTCTTGGAAAAGGAAGAAACCATCGAGGCGCCAAAACTTGTAATCAACCGGATCCGCAGCCATATGCTGAAAAACGGTGAAATGCTTGATATAGATGAAATCACGACACACCTATCCATCGACTTGATCGGAATCGTGGTGGATGATGACCAGGTGATCAAAGCATCCAATGAGGGAGAGCCGATTGCACTTGACCCGAATAACCGTGCATCAATCGCCTACCGCAATATTGCAAGAAGAATCCTGGGTGAATCTGTGCCATTGAACCCCCTTGAATCCGAACCAAAAGGATTCATGGCAAAAATCAAGAAAATATTTGTCGGAAGATAGTAAAGAGTGCGGGAATTGTATTCCGCGCTCTTTTTTTGCTTGAATTTATAACAAAACCAAACATTTGATACGCTTTTTTGGCAAAACACTGATGATCAGGGGAGCTATCCTTGATAAATAGCTGCAAATGCAAGGTTTCTATCTGAATATTTTCCAATAAAATGGATAATTGGTTCAATTTAGCCCTGATTAGAGCCAAATCACCCTCCATTCGAGCGAAATCCACGCCGATTAGAGCGAAATTCCGCTTCATTCGAGCGAGTGTCGCTGAGAGCAATGCAGACTTTATCAAGCTCACTGTTCCACTGGGTTTTTCTGAAAGGGACTCGCATGGATTTTAAATTTTGTAAGAAAATAGATTCATAATTAATACATAACAAACATTTGATACGCTTTTTTGGCAAAACCCTCATGATCAGTGGAGCTATCCTTGATAAATAGCTGCAAATGCAGGGTTTCTATCTGAATATTTTCCAATAAAATGGATAATTGGTTCAAATTAGCCCTGATTAGAGCCAATTCACCCTCCATTCGAGCGAAATCCACCCCGATTAGAGCCAAATCACCCTTCATTCGAGCGAGTGTCGCTGAGAGCAGAACAAGTTTCAGCAAGCTGCCTATTCCACTGGGTTTTTCTGAAAAGGACTCGCTTAGATCTTAAATTTTGTAAGAAAATAGATTCATAATTAATACATACCAGATATTTGATACGCTTTTTTGGCAAAACCCTCATGATCAGTGGAGCTATTCTTGATAAATAGCTGCAAATGCAGGATTTCCACCTGGATATTTTCCAATAAAATGGATAATTGGTTCAATTTTGCCCTGATTAGAGCCAAATCGCCCTCCATTCGAGCGAAATCCCCGCTGATTAGAGCCAAATCCTGCTTCATTCGAGCGAGTGTCGCTGAGAGCAACGCAGAGACTTTATCAAGCTCACTATTCCACTGGGTTTTTCTGAAAAGGACTCGCATGGATCTTAAATTTTGTAAGAAATTAGACTCATAATTAAAAAATACCAAACATTTGATACACTTTTTTGGCAAAACCCTCATGATCAGTGGAGCTATTCTTGATAAATAGCTGCAAATGCAGGGTTTCTACCTGGATATTTTCCAATAAAATGGATAATTGGTTCAATTTAGCCCTGATTTGAGCCAAATCGCCCTCCATTCGAGCGAAATCCACCTCGATTAGAGCGAAATGCTGCTTCATTCGAGCGAAATACTCTTTAGCCTTTATTTCTTTGACTCTTTGAGCGTAAGTTGCGTGACTCCTGCGTTCCAAAGCAGCAAAGTTTACGAAAACCTCCGTCATAGTTTGGACAAGGGACTCATAACATGGAGATAAAGAGCTTGAACTAAGCAGGGGGGAGCTGCCGGGATGAAGGACCGAAGAAGGGAAATCCAGGAACGGATTGCGAAACGAAGGAAAATGAGTGAAGCGAAAGCGGATGGGATTTGGCAGTCTTTTGATCACCAGGAGGAAATGCATGGATTTGAACGAGTGGCTGCCTATGATGGCTCAGATCCGGAGAAAGATCATCCACTATTTAAGAAAGAGATTTTCTTTTTTAAGATACTTGGGGCTGCTGTGCTGTTTCTGCTTATTGCTGTCATGTACAAGCATCCATCGTCCAAGCTTGATTCGGCCCGCAGCTATGTGAAGGAAACAATGAACCATGATTTGCAGTTTGCGGCGATTTCCTCCTGGTATGAAGATAAATTCGGAAAACCGATCGCCTTTTTGCCTAAGGAGGATGCTGCAGGTGATAAAAAGACGATTGTAAGCAGGGAAGAGGCGCTTCCGGTTACGGGGAAAATCACAGAAAGCTTCCAGACAAACGGTGAAGGCATCATGCTTGAAACCGGTAAGGATTCAGAGGTTGAGGCAATAAAAGAAGGTACCGTCACATTTGCCGGGGAAAAAGCGAATTTGGGCAAAACAGTGATCATTCAGCACAGCGATAAAAGTGAATCCTGGTATGGGGGGCTTGAGAATATACAGGTGAAAGTCTATGATGCGGTTAAAAAAGGAAAAGAAATTGGACAGGTTTCACCTACAGAGGATGGTTCAAAGGGAACCTACTATTTAGCTATACGAAAAAACGATGCCTTCATCGATCCTAAAAAGGTGATAACCTTTGAATGAATACTTGAAGCTGCTTTTTAAAATCAACGTCCATCCTACCCTATGGATTGTTATGGGCATTAGTGTCCTGACTGCTCATTTTACATCAGTCATCATGCTGTTTATGATTGTTTTCATTCATGAACTGGGACATGGGATCGCCGCTGCTCATTTTAATTGGCGGATCAAGTCCATCAAGCTTCTTCCTTTTGGCGGGGTACTTGAAACGGAGGAGCACGGAAACAAGACACTGAAGGAGGACCTGATTGTGACGCTCTCAGGGCCTGTTCAGCATCTGTGGCTTGCGGGTGCCTCGTTTTTGCTGTATCGGGCATCATTTTTATCATACGAAACGTATCAGCAGTTTTTTTATATGAATCTATCGCTCATGGTGTTTAATCTGCTGCCAGTCTGGCCGCTTGATGGGGGAAAGCTGCTGTTCATGGGTGTATCTCTCTACAGATCCTTTCTTGACGCCCATCGCTTTACATTGATTTTTTCAGCGGCGTTTTCAGCTTTTTCCGTGCTGCTGGTCACCTTGATCCAGCCATTCAGCTTAAATGTATGGATTATTGCTGCGTTTCTCGTTTTTTCGCTTATGATGGAGTGGAAGCAGCGCTATTATGCCTTCATCAGGTTTCTCCTTGAGCGGTATTACGGAAGAGGCGGCAAGCCTGATATGCTGAAGCCGATTATTGTGGACGAAAATGAGGCCATTTATAAGGTGCTGGAAAAATTCCAGAGAGGCTGCAAACACCCGATCATCATCACTAAAAATGGCCGGGAAAGCGGTTCTCTTGATGAAAATGAAATCCTGCATGCGTATTTTACCGATAAAATGACCAATGTAAAAATTGGCGAACTGTTATATTCCTATTAATTATGATATTCTTTCTTCAAATGAGCTGGATGCAGCGGTTTTGGAGAAGGGATTTTTTTTATGAAAAAAGTAATTGTGAATATGTTATCAAGGGAAAAAAGATATGGTGTTGTGGAGGATGAAAAGCTGGTTAAGCTTGAAATATTCCCCCCGCACCAGGCAAGTCTCGTCGGCAATGTGTATGCAGGCAAAGCTGTGAAAATCCTTCCCGGAATGGAAGCGGCTTTCATTGATTTTGGCGGAGAGAGAAATGGTTTTCTCCATCGTGATGACCTGCCCTCCTACCAGGCTGCCAAAAGAGCGGGAGAAGCGGACGGGTCAATCAGCCGCTACATCACACAGGGAGAAAGACTTATGGTGCAGGTGACCCGTGATGAAACCGGGCTGAAGGGTGCGAAATTGACAGCATTGATTGAGCTTTCTGCAGACTCTCTTGTATATATGCATGGCATTGATTATGTCGGGGTTTCAAAAAAATTCACCGACCATCAAAAGCAGCTTCATTGGCGGGAAACGGCCTTGGCATGGAAAGAAAAGCATGAAGGGCTGATCATCAGGACCTCGATGGAAAATCAAACGGAGGAAGTGTTCAAGATTTTGCTCGGATCACTCCGCGGAAAATTCCAGGAGCTCACAAAGCGTGCAGACTCGGCGAAATCACCTGGGCTGATACACCGTCATGACACATTTCTTGAAAATGTTGAGAGTGAGCTTTCCTCCCTTGTGCCCGGTGAAATTGCTATCGATGACTTTGAAGGATATAAAGCGATTGAAAGCTGGATGAAGACGCAGGGAAGCCAGTGGAAACTATTCTATGAAACAGGGACAAAGAATATCTTTTCACAGCATGGCATTGAAGCGCAGGCGGAAAAGGCACTGAAAAAAATGGTATGGCTCGATAACGGAGGCTCACTTATTTTTGAAGAAACAGAGGCGTTTACTGTCATTGATGTGAATAGCGGGAAAAACACCGGGAAAGGCGAAAAGGAACAGACGATTTTCGAAACAAACATGAGTGCGGCTAAGGAAATTGCCCGCCAGCTCCGGCTCCGGAATATCGGCGGGATTATTCTCATTGACTTCATTAATATGAAGGATCATAAAAATCGGGCGCTGGTTGCCGGTGCTGTAAAGGAAGCAGCAGCAAAAGATGAAAGGCGTGTTCAGGTCATTGGCTTTACTGAGCTTGGCATTCTTCAGCTTACCCGAAAGAGGACATCACCTTCATTGATAGAGAAAACACAGTCACCATGCCCCGTTTGCGCCGGCACTGGCAAAGTCGACAGTGCTGAAACGGCAGCCTTCCGCCTTGAGCGGGAGCTGTTTGAGCATCGTAAGCGTGATGAAGAAGCAGTCTGGATTGAAGCGGATAGCGCAGTTTCAGAGGCGCTTCTCGGGGAACGGGAAGCGCACAGGGACGTTTTGGAAGGGGCCATCGGCAAAAAACTGCTGTTTTCCATTGCTGAAGGTGTACAAAATCATTATCATATAAAACGATTCGGGAGCACGAAAGAATTACAAGAAGCAATGCACAAAAGCTATTGACATAAACCTTGAATATATGATAGGATTTTAATGTTATGTTTGTAGCACCCGTGCTACAACCGCACAGATCAGGTTGATAAGTTTTTGCAGCAATGCAGAACGCCTGTGATTGGCGAGTCTGAGTTATATAAGGAGGTGCAGGTATGTACGCAATTATCGAAACTGGCGGTAAACAAATTAAAGTAGCAGCTGGCGAAACAGTTTACATTGAAAAATTAGACGTTGAAGCAGGCGAAACTGTTACATTTGACAAGGTTTTATTCGTAGGCGGTGAAGACGTGAAGGTAGGTTCTCCATTAGTGGCAGGAGCTACTGTAACTGGCAAAGTTGAAAAACACGGTCGCCAAAAGAAAATCATCGTTTTCAAATACAAAGCGAAGAAAAACAACCGTAAAAAACAAGGTCATCGTCAGCCATACACAAAGGTTGTTATTGATGCAATCAATGCATAAGGCTAGACTGATATGATTAAAGTTACAATCGATGCTCCGCAGGAACGGATTGTTTCGTTCACTTTAAGCGGACATGCTGATTATGCGAAAAAAGGTTCTGATATTGTTTGTGCAGGCGCATCTGCGGTTTCCTTTGGAGCCGTGAATGCCATTATGTCTCTTACGGATGTAAAGCCTGAGATTGAGCAGGGCGGAAAAGGCGGCTACCTTCGATGCGGGATTCCTGAGAATATCTCAGAAGAATCGCAGGAAAAAGTTCAGCTTCTCCTGAACGCCATGCTGATATCGCTCCAGACGATCGAACGTGATTATGGCAAATACATTAAAATCATCCTTAACAAGTAGGAGGTGGAACATATGTTAAGATTAGATCTTCAGTTCTTCGCTTCCAAAAAGGGAGTAGGTTCTACAAAGAACGGCCGTGATTCAATCTCTAAGCGTCTTGGCGCTAAGCGTGCAGACGGTCAGTTCGTAACTGGCGGTTCTATCCTTTATCGTCAGCGCGGTACTAAAATCTACGCAGGCGAGAATGTTGGACGCGGTGGAGATGACACTCTTTTTGCAAAAGTTGACGGTGTTGTACGTTTCGAACGTTACGGCCGTGACCGCAAAAAAGTAAGTGTATACCCGGCAGCACAAGAAGCATAATTCGGCATCTTTTAATAGAGGCTGGCTCATAAGGGTCTGACTCCTTCTATTGGACATGGTACGGCACCATTCGTAATGGCTGCAGTATTATGGGGAAGGAGTCAGGCCCTTTATATATTTCTGTTATGATAAAACAGCACAATGCTCTGCCATCGTCCAAAGAATGAATCCCAAGGATCTGTTTTTTGGACGGTGGAGCTTATGGACAATAGGGCAGGGATTTTCTCCTATTCCTGCAGCTGGCTTTTTTGGTATACTTAAGGAAATCGAAGTGATCCAGAATCCCGTTACTATTCACCACAAGTCAGAGCAGTGAGATTTGTTTTTTATTATAATTACAGGAGCTATAGAATGGAAAAAAATTGGACGACAGTGGAGATTTTAGGCCATTCAAGACATGATTGGCTAAATAAGATCCAGCTGATAAAAGGAAATCTCGAATTAAATAAAACCGAACGCGTGAAAGCAATTATAGACGAAATCATTATAGATGCACAGCATGAGGCGAGGCTTTCCAATTTGAAAATGTCCAGGTTCGGCGAACTTCTGATGACTGCCAACTGGGGCAGCAGGCCGTTTCGCCTGGAATTCGAAGTCATTGAAGTGTTAAAAGGCTGCGCGCCGCTCGATGGCACGATGCACCACTGGACAAGCCAATTATTTTCTGTCCTGGATGCTGCACTGGATATGTTTGGAGAAAATGTTTTGTCTGTTTCCATTTTTGAAAATATGGCAGGACATATCCGATTTTCCTTTGAACTGCAGGGTATGCTAAAAAATGAATCGCAGCTGCAGGAATTTTTAAACAAGCCAGTAGATGACCATACTAGTGTGGAGATTGAAGAAATTACAGACAGCGATTGGGTTTTTTCTGTTGAACTTAAGTGTGAAAAATAGATGAACGTACAGCATTGATGTACATAAAGAAAACAAGGAAGTGATTACATGTTTGTCGATCAGGTCAAGATATTTGTAAAAGGTGGAGACGGCGGAAACGGAATCGTTTCTTACCGCCGCGAAAAATATGTTCCGCTGGGCGGTCCTGCAGGCGGAGACGGCGGCAACGGCGCCGATGTTATTTTTGAAGTGGAGGAAGGCTTGAGAACGCTCATGGATTTCCGCTATCAGCGCCACTTTAAGGCACCAAGAGGCGAGCACGGAATGTCCAAGAACCAGCACGGAAAAAATGCCTCTGACATGATAGTAAAAGTTCCCCCGGGCACTGTTGTCATCGATGAAGAAACAAAGGAAGTCATCGCAGACTTAGTTGAACACGGACAGCAGGCTGTCATAGCTAAAGGCGGACGCGGAGGACGCGGCAATTCACGATTTGCCACTGCGAACAATCCTGCACCTGAAATTGCGGAAAACGGCGAGCCGGGACAGGAAAAAAATATAATCCTGGAATTGAAGCTTCTGGCTGATGCCGGCCTTGTCGGATTTCCCAGCGTAGGAAAATCCACATTACTTTCTGTTGTTTCTGCTGCAAGGCCGAAAATTGCCGAGTACCACTTTACAACAATCGTTCCTAACCTTGGAATGGTCGAAACAGAAGACGGGCGCAGTTATGTAATGGCTGATCTTCCCGGACTTATCGAAGGGGCATCAGAGGGAGTGGGCCTTGGCCATCAGTTCCTCCGCCATATTGAAAGAACGCGAGTCATCATTCATGTTATCGATATGAGCGGACTTGAAGGACGGGATCCTTATGAAGATTATTTAACCATCAATAAAGAGCTCAGTGAATATAACCTTCGCTTAACAGAGCGTCCTCAGATAATCGCTGCAAGCAAGATGGATATGCCAGATTCCGAAGAAAACCTGAAAATCTTCAAGGAAAAGCTGCAGGAGGATTTCCCTATATTCGAAATTTCTTCAGTGACCCGGTCCGGCATCCGTGAATTGGTATTTGCCGTGGCAGATAAAATTGAAGAAACGCCAGAGTTTCCTTTGGATCATGAAGAAGAAGAAACAGGCATTCACCGTGTTATTTATAAACATGTAAATTCACAGGATGAATTCGATATCACCCGTGATCCTGATGGCAGCTTTGTTGTTTCAGGCTTCAAGATCGAGCGTTTATTCAAGATGACCGATTTCACAAGAGATGAGTCGATCAGGCGTTTTGCCCGCCAAATCCGTTCATTTGGCGTAGATGAGGCATTGCGCAAAAAAGGTGCAAAAGACGGCGATATCGTCAGAATCCTTGAATACGAATTTGAATTCGTGGATTAATGAATTTGTGTCCGGGGCTTTGACCGGATATGATGCAGGATAAGCGGGGTGCGCGGATTGAAAGGTACGGATAAGAAATTTTTCCTGGTTCGTGAGGATGTACTTCCGGAAGCAATGAAAAAAACACTGGATGCCAAAGAAATGATTGAACGCGGCAAGGCAGAATCCGTCTGGGAAGCTGTACAGCGGGTGGACTTGAGCAGAAGCGCGTATTACAAATACCGCGATACTGTATTTCCCTTCCACACAGTTGTAAAGGAAAAGCTGATTACGCTTTTCTTTTACCTCGAAGACCGTTCAGGCACGCTTTCCCAGCTGCTCGGCGCAGTGGCACAGTCAGGCTGCAATATTATGACCATTCACCAGACCATTCCTCTGCAAGGGCGGGCTAATGTTACACTTTCCCTCAATACAAACGGCATCAGAATTGAAATTGAGGAGCTCCTGTCAAAGCTCCGCAAGCTGGACTTTGTAGAAAAAGTGGATATATTGGGAACTGGTGCATGAATATTGGCCCCGCAGATCTTTATGGTCTGCGGGGCTTTTATATAGATTTTTAAAAGTTTACATTCTGTAACAGCTCGCCTTTAATTGGAGACATAAAATCTTGAACGCATTGGGCAGTCTTGGTTTCAATCAACTGCAAGGCATCGTTGAGAGTAATGAAACATTTTTTCGTGAATCTATGAAAGGTAGTGAAATTACCCATAGAAAATCCAAGAAACGTGGAGAAAAGGACGAAAAAAGAGGGATTTCAAACCTTAAAATTGCTGTTGTTGTGGCACAAGACCGTAATGGAAATATGATTGCTCGTAAAGGAGAAACAGGGCGTGTCAAAAGTCAAACAAATTTAATGTTCACAACCTTAGAAAAGCATCCTAATAAAGAAAAAGACACAGCATTATCTTTACTGTGCTTTTGAATTCTTTTGGCTCTTTCCTGCGAAAAATGTAGAGCATAGAAGAAAGACTGTTCCTAAACCAACTCCAACTATCATTGAATAGTCAAAAACATTCTTTAACGCTAATCCACCTGCAATTGATGCAACAAAAAGCATAAGAAACGCTACTGTATAGTTATTCTTCATATACTTTCCCAACCTTCTTTTCCATTATTATACTATTAAAGTTGATTCTTTAAAACCTTACCTAAAACAACAAAGTTTACGAAAACAGCCTAAAGGTATTATCATGATAAATAAAAGTGCGGGGGAGTACGCGATGAATTTAGGCAACCCAATAGCAAGTGGAAATACTGCGGAAATTTATCTTATCGACAACAAAATAGTGAAAATTTTTAATGATTTTTTGCCAGATACAGAAGCTATAAAAGAAGCAAATAAGCAAAAATATGCATATTCATGCGGACTTCCTGTACCTGAAATTTTTGAAGTAACGAAGGTAAACGGGAAGCAAGCAATTATCATGGAATATGCCAGAGGAGAAACACTAGGGAATTTACTTTTGAAAAATAAAGAACAAGCAGAATATTATTTGGATATTTCAGTCGATATGCAAATTGAAATTCATAGCATAATTCCTGATACAATTGAATTAATGGATGATAAATTACACCGTCAAATTGAAGCAGCCCCTATCTTAAATGAAAGACAAAAATCATATTTGCTCAAAGAATTGAAATCAATTACTTTTACTAATAGGCTATGTCATGGTGACTTTCATCTATTTAATTTGATTAAAACAGATAATCGGGTGGCAGTCATAGATTGGGTTGATTCGAGTTCAGGAGATATACGTGCTGATGTGTATCGGACTTATCTTTTATATTCACAATTTTCATCAGAATTAGCTGACATGTATTTGCGGCTGTATTGTAAAAAGAGTGGATTGCTATCCTCAGAGATTTTTCAATGGGCACCAATCATTGCTGGGGCAAGATTATCTGAGCATGTTTCAGCTGAGAATTCAGAACGGCTTCTGAAGATCATAAATACCTGCCTGAAGGTGTAAGATGGAAGAAGTAGAAGAATCCTTGCCTTAATATTAAAAAATAACACTATCCTTTAACATAGCTTACTTTTAAATGAACCAATTTATAAAAACACCTATAATCTCTATAAAGGTATCAATGATGAAGTGATTAGCTCTTGGCTTTCTATAACGATTGCAGTTAAACCTGTATCTGTTTTGGTTTCGTGCCATTCGTCTTTATCCCAGAATACTGCTTCGCCACTGTGAACTTTGAGGTATTCATCGGTTTCACCTCTAACCCAGCCTTCTCCGCTTACAATTAAAAGAAGCTGAGGAACATCAGCTTGATGATAACCAATTAACCCATTCGCATCTAAGTGCATACAACCTATATGTGCTGCTTTCTCTATATGCGTAATACGTGACAATACAAAATTCGAGTTGAATTTTGTGATTTTCTTCCCTGCCTCTTTGTTAAATTGATATATTTTCATATAATCCCCCCAACACTGGCTACTTTCCCACCATTTTTAGTTGTCTTTATTCACTGTTTACACAGGACTGGTCATTTGTAAAATTCTGGTATTTAAAGTTTATCATAGGCTGCTTTTGTTGAGAACAGGCAGCTTTACGTTATTAGAATGGCATAGAGAAATATATTGATTAACAAGTGTTCTTGCTAATCAAATATCAACAGAGTTATTTAACATAGCTTAAAAGGAAAATATCCAGATACAGCAGTGCCCCCATTTGTATCCAGGATTTTGGGATAGAGGGCCTCTTTTACATGATTAACTGGATTTCATCTTTAAAACTCTTGAATTCAGCAAGAGAATAGCATAGTATAAACAGTAAATTTTCCGTGAAGTGAGGAGTCAGCCATGTTGTACAAGATTGCTTTTCTGGGACCTAAAGCTACGTTCACGGATATTGCCGTATCAAGCTTATTTCCTGAAGATACAAAAATGCCTATGAGCACGATCCCGGATTGCCTGGATGCCGTGCAGGACGGAACAGCCGATTTAGCGGTAGTTCCGATTGAAAATGCCCTCGAGGGCTCGGTTAACATTACCATTGATTACTTAGTGCATGAGGTGAACTTGCCGGTGAAGGGCGAGATGATTATCCCGATTGAACAGCACTATATGGTGCATCCCAATCATGATTACGAGGGATTTGTTCCAGATGCGGTTTACTCTCATCCGCATGCCCTCGCCCAGTGCCATAAGTTTCTTCATCAAGAATTAAAGGGCGTCCAGCAGGCGGCCACAACTTCAACTGCACAGGCGGCACAGATGGTCAAAGAAAATCCCGAAATGAAAATAGCGGCGATTGCCAATGAAATGGCTGCACAAGAATATGGCCTGGCGATTGCAGGGAAAAACATTCATGATTATAAACATAACCATACAAAGTTTGTCGTGGTTTCAAAAAAGGATATTGATTATAAAGGCCGTTTGGCAGCCTTTACTGGCGATAAAACGACTTTAATTATCACATTGCCTGAGGATCACTCCGGAGCGCTGCATCAGGTTTTGTCTGCTTTTGCCTGGAGGAAGCTGAACTTGTCCAAAATCGAATCACGCCCGATGAAAACAGGATTGGGCAATTACTTTTTTATTATCGATATAGAAGAAAAAATGGATGATGTCCTGATCCCTGGAGCGATGTCTGAATTGTCGGCCCTTGGGTGCCATGTTGAACTGCTAGGCAGCTATCCGAGCTTTAAAGCGGAAGCGCAGGCAGAGCTTGAGAATGTGAAAACTAAATAAGCATAGAGAAAAACTATCCGGAACATTCTTAAACGGTTCTCCTTTGGGAGAGAAACAATAAAATAAATAATGATAATAATTATAAGACAGACCAAATAGCAGTTTATTGGTTTGTCTTTTTTATTGCTGCCCATTGATTACGGGACTTGATTAATCAAAACATATTGGTAAGCCGTATGTCTTAATAGGACATGTGCGGTGCCGCTAATCCATCTGCATCAGAAGAAGTGGAGGATTATCCAGTAATAATATAGCCTGCTAAAAAAGTCTGATATAATAAAAAAATAAATTTTTTAAAAGGCGGCGGTGCTAATGTTTGCTGAAGTAAATATTCAAGAAATAAGTTCGGCTGTCACCAAGTTGTTTCAATCCTTTCCAGTTAGGGTTGAAGTATTGCTGCAGGATGATGACCAAAAGTCACTGCCGCTAAAGTGTCCGATCATTAGTAAAATCAAAAAAACCGGTATAGATGTATTCATTCATAATAAAGCAGAGCATAGTACGTGTGAATTATGTTCTCTGAAAAATGAATGCGTGGCTGAAACTGTCATTATTAAGCCCATAACCAAGAACAAAAAAGTGATAGGGGTTTTGCTGGTTACTCCCCTCGATGGACAGGCAGGCAGGCTGAATAAGAACTTCGATAATATTGAAACCCAGCTTGACTTTTGCTGTGAATGGATCAGCAATAAAATTGAAAATGATGATTTGAAAAAGGAAAACGCCTTGGTTCTGGAAGAAATGATGGGACTGTTTTCTTTTATTCAAGAACCCATTTTAATCGTTGGCCTTGATGGAACGATTCATAGCTTGAGCAATAATGTCAGCACGGAGTTTAACAAAAGCAAGACGGTTTTACTGGGAGAAAACATCAACGAAATAATGTCTGCTGCAGATTGGCTGAAAATAAAGAATGTCAAAAACCAGCAGGATTTTAAAATATCTATTCCTTCTTTAAAAAGCAAACAAGCAGAATATATAGCGAAAGTTAAACCGCTTCTGGCAAATGGAGAAATCGTTTCATTTCTTATCAAGCTGGCCTCTATTCATGATTCCAAAAAGAAAATGACTGAACAAAGGGTCCTTTACACGTTTAAAGATGTGAAAGGAACGAGCGGCTCCATTCAAACGGTTGTTGATATGGCTAGACGTGTGGCACCCAGCGATACCTCCATTTTACTGAGAGGAGAGAGCGGGACTGGGAAGGAAGTTTTCGCACAAGCGATCCATCAGGAAAGCGATCGGACAGATGGTTCTTTCATTGCATTGAATTGTGCTGCCATTCCTGAATCTTTGTTGGAAAGCGAGCTTTTTGGACATGTTAAAGGAGCTTTTACTGGTTCAAATGGAGACAAACCAGGCAGATTCGAAATGGCCAATGGCGGGACGATCTTTCTTGATGAAATTGGAGACCTGTCCCTCCATTTACAGGCAAAACTGCTGCGGGTTGTCCAGGAGAGGAAAATTGAGCGGGTTGGAGATACGAAAAGCACTCCCGTTGATGTCCGAATTATAACTGCCACACATCGCAATCTTGAAGAGCTTGTAGCAAAGGGCGAATTCAGAGAGGATTTATACTACCGGCTAAATGTCATACCTATCACGATTCCGCCATTAAGAGAAAGGAGAGAGGATATTCCGCTCCTCGTTGAACACTTTTTGAAAAAATTCTCCAGGGAGCTATTTCGCTCTCTGAAAAGACTTTCTAATGATGTATATGAAATCCTCCTTAGTTATCAATGGCCAGGGAATATCAGAGAACTTCAGAATGTAGTCCATCATTTTGTCCAATTAGAGATTGGCGACCTGGTAACAATGGAAAGCCTGCCCAAATATTTAAGAGATTATGTTCATGGCACTAAAATTAAACAGGCTGATAGCCATGCTGTTTCAGGTAAAAGGAATACCCATGTGGAAGAAAAAGATTTGATCATTGAATTATTGAATCAGTATGGAAGGGATACTCCAAGTAAAAAGAAGGTTGCGAAACACATGAATATCAGCTTGCCTACCTTATATCGAAGAATTAGCAAATACAATATTAAATAATAAATAGCAGCTGATAAAAACTGAGAAAATACGAAGAAAATTGAGAAAGCATGAGAAAAGGTATGATTACCGGTGCTTGCCGGCCATTTTTGGCTTTCTCATTATTTTAAAATTCTCATAATTCTTGCAAATTAAAATCTGATAATCCATCCCCAACAGGCTTGAGGGAATTTATTTTTTTGGCACACTTCTTGCATTATAAAAAGAAAGGAGCAACAACCTATGTCATGGCAAATTAAAAAGCAGGATATACCACTATTGGCAATGGGAGCAAAAATGTTATCTTGTGGCGGAGGCGGTGATACCAAGACGATACAGAGTTTATTAATGTCGATCATGACGAATGAGGACTCAATAACCGTAAAGTCCATTACTGATATTGAGGACGATTGGATTGTTGGAGTCGGCATTATGGGTTCTACCATTTTATATGATGAAAACATCCCCAGCGGCCAAGAGGGGGTCCAAGTCCTTGATGCTTATGAATCAGCCAATCAGACAAAAGCCGATGCACTTATCCCTGTAGAAATTGGCGGAGTGAATGCCCTGACTCCTTTAGTAACTGCTGTCATGAAAAAGCTGCCTGTTGTAGACGGCGATGGAATGGGAAGGGCTTTTCCTGAGATATCTATGACAACCTTTCATCTTTCGGATATTCCTTTATCACCATTCGTCCTGCAAACACATGATGAAAGCACGATAATTGATGGTTTGGAGGATATTGAGAACATAGCAGAATTGGCAAAAGATTTTATGGTGAGAAATGGAGGGTATGCCCATTTCCTTTGTTACGCTGCAAATGGAAGAAAAATGAAAACATCCATGGTTCCTGGATCATTAAATTTAATTCATCGGTTAGGAACTGCCGTCCAAAAAGATACACAAATAAGCCGAAAAATTGAAGAGATGCACAGGGTGTTCGAAAACTCAATTTATGGTAAACCTCTAGAAATCATCAGTGGTGTGGTTTCTGAGGTTAATCGGTGGTTTGAAAAAGGATCATTAATTGGAAAGCTCGTCATAGATGGGCGGTCTGTTTTTTCAAATAAAAGAATTGAAATAGAATTTAAGAATGAGTTTATTTCTATAAAAGAGGATCAGTATATTTGTACAACGCCTGATCTCATCCTTGTTTTGAATGAGGAAAATTTATTCCCATACAATGTTTCCGAGATCCAGGCGGGTCATTCCGTCATTATATTCGCGCTGCCAGCTCCATCCATTCTTCGAACAAAAGAAATGCTTGAGCTCGTGGGTCCAGAAAACTTTGACTTGACCATATCCTATAAACCTCTGCCAGGAGAATTAGATTATGAAACTGGGAATTGATGTGGGAGGAACAAATACAGATGCAGTGATTGTCAGGAATGACGGCAAGCTTCTTTCCTGGTCGAAGCACTTAACAACGAATGATATTATTTCTGGAATTGAGCTGGCTGCGAAAGAAGTGCTAAAAGAAGCAAACATCCCGCCAGACCAAATAAAAGGTATTTTCTTAGGTACAACTCATGTGCTTAACGCACTATATCACCCTGTCAATCTTTCTAAAACGGCGCTTATCCGTATCACGAAAAAGCCTTCGTTAATTGAACCAGCTTTACAATGGCCCGAAAATTTAAAGAAATATATTTCAAAGGTTTATCACTTTAAAAGTTCTTATGATTACACAGGCAAAATAAAAGGACAATTAACGCCAAATCCAAATGAAATCGAGCAGTTATATTTTGATATAAAAACATACGGTATTGAGTCAATCTGTCTTGTGGGAGCTTATTCCCCGTTATATGAAAGTGAAGAACGGGAAATTCGCGACCGCATTAAAGATTTTTTTCCAGAGATACCTATCACAATGTCTCATGAAATCGGAAGTACCGGATTCATAGAAAGAGAAAATGCCGCACTTTTAAATGCAATAATATCCAAGGTGATCCGCCAGGCAATGATTGATTTAGCGGCATTATTTAAGAAACTATCATTAGAATGTCCATGCTGGTTAACTCAAAATGATGGCTCACTTATGGAAATCCAGGAAGCGATTGATTACCCCATTTTAACAATTGGTTCCGGGGTCACCAACAGTATCAGAGGAGCCAGTATCTTGAGCGGATTGGACCGCTGTATCGTCGTCGATGCCGGCGGAAGTACGATTGATATTGGAAAGTTTCAGAACGGCCGGCCGGAAGTTTCTATAGGTTCGACATCTATTTTAGATATAGATGTAAATATGCGGGTGCCGAAAATGTTTTCCCTTCCTTATGGAGGAGGCAGTCTCATTTCAATCGAAGAAGAATCAGTCCAAATAAAAGAAACGATTGCCAGCAATATTGAACAGCAGGGGATATCATGGGGCGGTGACACTTGGACATTAACCGATTCTTTCCTTAAAGTTTATCCAGATTCCTTTTCAGATGAAAAAATAACACTAAAGGGATTAGATAACGTGTCAGAGGATGACTGTCAAAAAGTGATTAAAACAGTAACGGGTGAAATCAAGAAAAAGATATCCAGACTCCAGCCGAGTAATGAAGCCCTTCCGGTTGTTTTAGTTGGCGGAGGAAGTTCACTACTTGTGAATAGGTTATTTGGAAAATACCAAAAAGTTTTCCATCCCGCCGGCTTTCATATTTGCAATGCAGTTGGCGCCTGTTTCGCACCTCTTAGTGCCCAGGTGGATAAGGTGTTCTGGCTGGGAGACAAGACGAAACAGGAAATAATCGATGAGGAAAGGGAACAACTGGTTCAACAGCTTCTTCTAAAAGGAGCAAAAAGAGAGAGCATTGAGATGGTATCTATAGAAGAGTTCCCCTTTGATTATATGAAAGGAGAGGTTTTGAGAATCCGTTTGAAGGCTTTAGGAGAATTGGAGTTCATTTCTGATGGGGGTGATGGGGCCGTTTAATTTTTTTGCTCTATTCTTAAAGATTGTTGTTTTTTAAAAAGTTCGGTGAGGCGATCTCATTGTTAAGTCAGGTTGATTGGAGCGTAAGGTGCGAGACTCCTGCGGGATGAGCGGAACAGGTGAGACCCCGCAGGCGCAGCCGAGTAGGCTCACCCCCGCCCTGCGGAAAGCGAGCATCCTGAAGCGGAAATCAACCACCTTGTTCCATAGCAACAAACTTTACGAAAACAGACAATTTTTTTCACGAGATAAATATTTGGAAAATTACACAAATTAAAAGGAGTGAAAGTAAATGAAAATCAAAGTAATCATGCCAATCACATCAGATATTTTTAATGAGGAAATTCTGGAAGAAGTTAAATATTATGCATCTGAAACTACTGAAGTTGGAGTGACCAGCCTTGATTATGGGCCAGCATCTGTTGAAAGCGAATATGATGAAGCACTGTGTGTACCTAATTTTCTGGAAAAAGCGAAGGAGGCTGAGGAAGACGGATACGACGGTATCATCAGTGACTGCTTCGGTGATCCTGGAGTAAAGCCGGCAAGAGAAATTCTGGACATTCCGGTTGTTGGTGCTTGTGAATCCTCGATGCTGTTCGCAAGCTCATTGGCTAAATCATTTTCTGTCGTGACAGTGCTGCCGAATGTAGTACCTATGATTGAAAACATTAGCAAAACATTAGGAGTCAACGGTAATTTAGCATCCATCCGATATGTAAATATTCCTGTACTGGAAGTTCACGATAAGGATCGGTTAAAAAGAGAATTGTACGAGGAAATGGTCAAAGCAATCGAGCAAGATGGCGCCCACGCCTTAGTATTAGGCTGTACAGGATTCATGGGTGTTGCAGCAGAACTTCAGACACGCTTAAAACAAAACGGGTTTGATGTTCCGGTCATTGACCCAGTATTCGCGGCAACACGACTGTTGGAAAGCCTGATCACAATGGGAGTAAAACAAAGCCGTCTGACATACATGACTCCACCCTCCAAACAGAGAATAAAAGCATAATTGGGATTGAAAATACACAACAAGTACAGTCCTGTAAAAAAAATTAACAGAACGTTCTGGATATTGAGCGGGGATTATGGCTTTCCATGAATAGGGCAAAATCCTTTTTTATTAAACCACAGTCAGGAGAGTAAATAATAAATTAAAGGGGTTGGATGTATGGAAGATACAAAGAAATTAGGAGACGATTACTCGCTGTCCAGGGTTCCGAAATCAGCGCGATTGCCAATGTGGGATATCATGCTTGTCCGGGTAGGAGCTCTTGCCACCTTGTCACAATTTATGCTGGGTGCTGCATTAGGATACGGTATGACTTTCTGGCAGGCGTTTTGGGCCATGTTCTTTGGAAGTGTTATTTTACAGGGTATCAGTTTTCTTATCGGTTATGCGGGAGCACGTGAAGGTCTTTCTACGAGTTTATTATCGCGGTGGACTGGATTCGGACGATATGGCTCCACTATTATCGGCATAGTTATTGCCATTTGTACGATAGGCTGGTTTGGGGTGCAAAATTCAGTCTTTGCCAATGGATTAGTCAAGGCAACCGGCGGTAAATTGATTCTTCCCGTTTCCGCTGCGATAACTGGCATGGGCGTAACGGTATTGGTTATCTTTGGATTCAAGCTGTTAAGCATGACTGCGAAAATTGCCGTTCCTGCCTTTCTATTGGTAGTAGGATTCGGAATCTATCAAGTACTAAGTGATTATTCGGTTATGAGTTTACTAGGAACTCCACCTCCAGGAGAAACACTTTCACTTGGAGTAGGTGCCACAATGGTGGCAGGAGGGTTCATGATTGGTGCAGTCATCACTCCTGATTTCAGCCGGTTTGCACGAAACGGTAAAGATGTTTTTTGGATGACCACGATTGGTACCATAGTCGGTGAGATGGGGGTCGGCATGGTTGCTGTGCTGATGGCCCATGCTGCAAAAACGAATGATGTTGTAAGTATCATGCTGCAAACATCCGGTTGGCTGGGAGCTGCTGTAGTTGTTTTTTCAACAATTAAAATCAATAACTTGAATTTATACTCTTCTTCTTTAGGGTTTACGAATATCATAGATTCGTTATTCAAGGTCAAAGTGAATCGTGCAATTGTGACACTTGTGATCGGGGTAATCGGTACACTTCTATCCATCATGGGGATTCTTGATCGGTTTGTCGGCTTCCTTGTTTTACTGGGAATCATGATTCCGCCAATTGCAGGGATCATGGTGGTTGATTACTTCGTGTTAAAAACGTATCGGAAAGCACTTGATGAAAGCAGGGAGAAAGGAACCTTGCCGGCAGAGCCTGAAAAAATAAATCCAATTACATTAGTGGCTTGGGCGGCAGGTTTTGGAGGCGGTTATTTTATTTCAGTTGGCATCCCATCCATCAATTCACTTTTAATAAGCGGTATCGTCTATTACGTTGGTGTGTTAACGGTGAAAGTATATCAGGGTAAAAAAGAGCTAAAGGGAAAAGTTGCATAATAAATTTACGTATCATTGGAGGTTTTTGAATAATGAGGAAATTAGGCAAACAGGAAATCGAAGATATCGCGGTTGGCGCGGCCTTACTTGGTACTGGCGGCGGAGGAGACCCATACATCGGCAAGTTAATGGCATTGCAGGCGATTGAAGAATACGGGGAAATCACCTTGCTGGATGTGGATGAAGTGCCAGATGACGCTTTAGTTGTGCCTTCTGCGATGATGGGAGCACCGACTGTCATGCTTGAAAAAGCCCCAAGCGGTGAAGAAGCAGCAGCTGCTTTCAATAACCTTGAAGCCTATTTAGGAAAAAAGATCTTCGCAACGATGCCAATTGAGGCGGGTGGACTCAATTCCATGCTTCCATTGGCCCTTGCCGCAAAATTAGGTTTACCTGTTGTCGATGTAGATGGAATGGGCAGAGCGTTCCCGGAATTGCAAATGGTCACTTTCTATTTGGATGGTGTCGCTGCTACACCTATGGTCCTTGCTGATGAAAAAGGGAACACTTCGCTGCTGTCAACAATCAATAATGTTTGGACAGAGAGGATTGCCCGCGCAGCTACAATTGAAATGGGCGGTTCAGCCATGATTGCCATCTATCCTATGACAGGCAAGATTATAAAGGAAAGCGGAATTAGCAATATCTTAAAGCTGGAAGAAGAAATCGGCAAAGCCATCAGGCTTGCAAAGCAAAACAATGCAGACCCGATCAAAGAAGTTCTCAAAAAGGCAGTAGGGTTTGAATTGTTCAGGGGCAAAGTCAGTGATATTAACCGGAAAACTGAAACCGGTTTTGCAAGAGGAGTCGCAACATTCGAGGGAATCAATGAATATAAGGGTGAAACGCTCGAGGTCCGTTTCCAGAATGAGCATTTGCTTGCTCAGACCGAGCAGCGGCTCCTTTGCGTCACACCGGATTTAATTGCTGTGCTTGACGCGGAAACTGGCCTGCCTATTACAACAGAAGGCATCAGATATGGCGCTAGATGCGTCGTAATTGGAATGCCTTGCCATCCAAAATGGAGAACGGAAAAGGGCATTGAAGTAGTTGGTCCTAAATACTTTGGCTACGATGTTGATTATATTCCTGTAGAAGAACTTGCGAAAAAAGGAGTGACAAACTAATGGGCGTATATCGTATTGGAATTGACGTAGGCGGAACCCATACAGACGCGGTCCTATTGGATCAGAACAATAAGGTGATATCGGAAACAAAATCACCGACCACTGAAGATGTAGCAACAGGCATTTATACAGCCATGAAAAAAATAATCAGCGATGCGAATGTTCCTCGTGAACAAATCAAATATGCGATGCTTGGGACCACCCATTGCACAAACGCCATCGTTGAGAGGAAAAGATTGAATAAAATTGCAGCGATTCGCATTGGTGCCCCGGCTACATTGGCCGTCAAGCCATTGATTGGTGTACCGGATGACCTACGCGCGGCACTTGGAAAGTATGTATATCTTATTCGGGGAGGGCATGAATTCGATGGGCGGGAGATTGTCTCTTTAGATGAAGAGCATTTATATCAAATCGCCGAAGAAATCAAAGGGGAAGTGGATTCTATCGCCATCACTTCAGTCTTTTCTCCCGTATCACAAAAACATGAACAGAGGGCAAGTGAAATACTGAAAGAAGTACTTGGGGATGGCGTATCTGTTTCTCTATCATCAGAGATCGGCTCGGTAGGATTGCTGGAAAGAGAAAATGCGACGATCCTCAATGCTGCTGTTGTTAAGGTCGCTAAAACAGCAGCGGACGGATTCATCAATGCACTGAAGAACGAAGGGATTGAGGCGAGAGTCTTCTTCGGACAAAACGATGGAACATTAATGTCGGTAGAATATGCGGTTAAATACCCCATTTTTACGATTGCCTGCGGACCGACGAATTCTTTGCGGGGAGCATCTTATTTAACTGATTTCTCCGATGCGATTGTGGTGGACGTTGGCGGAACAACTTCTGATATTGGCGTACTCGTTCAATCGTTCCCAAGGGAATCCTCATTGGCAGTAGAGATAGGCGGAGCGCGGACCAACTTCCGGATGCCCGACCTTATTTCCATCGGCCTTGGGGGAGGAACGATCATTCGCATCCAGGATAATGGCGAATTCACGGTTGGACCAGACAGTGTCGGGTACCGCCTGCCGGAAAAAAGCCTGATTTTTGGAGGAGACACTTTAACTACAACGGATGTTGCAGTAGCCCTTGGAAAAGTCGATCTTGGTGATCCTTTAAAAGTGGCCCATCTAGATAAGGAATTATTAAATCGAGTGTATGACAAAATGGTAGAACTCGTCGAAGAAGCGATTGATAAAATGAAAACCAGCTCAGCCCCTGTACCGGTCATTCTCGTTGGCGGCGGCAGCATTTTGCTGCCAGAAGAATTAAAAGGAGCTTCAGAGGTCATTCGCCCTCAACATTCAGGAGTGGCAAATGCCATCGGGGCGGCGATTGCCCAGGTTAGCGGACAAATTGAAAAGGTGTATGCCCTAGCAGAAATCAGCCGGGAAAAGGCGCTGGAGCATGCAAAGGAAAAAGCGATGTCAGAAGCGATTAATGCTGGTGCAGATCCCGATAGCCTGGTTATTGTCGATATAGAGGATGTTCCGCTTGCCTACATGCCAGGAAACGCGACCCGTATCCGTGTTAAAGCAGCAGGTGATTTAGCACAAGTTGAAGTAAATGAACTGGTGTAGTACAAACTGGATAAGAAAAGCGAAAGCGCTTGTTTAGCCCCGGCAAATCATCTCTACCCGGAAAGCCGCTCTTTGACTTTTGGGGAGGAGGTTATTACCTTGAGGGGCTGGGTGCTGAGCTAGGCAGTTATCGATATAAATAAGCTCTAGTCCAATCTAGAGCTTTTTCTAATCCTGATTATTATCAAATATTGGAGGAAAAGAATATGAGTATAGAAACATACATAGAGGAAATCAAAAATAAAACATTGATCATTGATGCCCACTTTGATCTTTTAATGGATGTGGCTATCCAAAGGGAAAAAGGCAGAAGGAAGGTGATTGAAACAGATTACTGGCCGCGTTTTAATGAAGGCGGGGTCAATATCATTATCACGGCCATTTTTATCGACAGCGGATTTTTACCCGAGATGGGTCTGCGAAAAGCGCTCAACCAGGTTAGTGCCTTGTACGAAGAAGTACAGGAGTCCCCGGATAAATTGATGATTTGCAAAAATAGAGACGATATGTTGCTGGCACAGCAATCAGGGAAAATTGGTTTCTTATTATCCCTTGAAGGAGCGGAACCAATTGGAACTGATTTAAGCTTATTAAGAGTGTTCTATGAATTGGGTGTCAGAAACCTTGGCTTGGTTTGGAGCAGAAGAAACGCGGTGGGAGATGGCAGCCATTTCAGTCCGATAGACGAAGGGACAAAGGGTGGAATAACCCACTTTGGAGTGAAGGTAATTGAAGAAGCCGAAAAGCTTGGAATGATGATTGATGTTTCCCATTTGAATGATGAAGGATTTTGGGATGTAATAAAAATGTCAAAAAAGCCGATCATAGCATCACACTCGAACTCACGGGTTCTTTCGAATACGATGCGAAATTTAACCGATGAGCAGATGAAAGCTATTGCATCAAAAGGCGGTGTGATTGGAGTCAATGCGGTAAGCATCATTGTTGCAGCGGAAGACGAAAATAGTACGTTGGAACAATTTATTAAGCACATTGACCATGTAGTGCAGTTAATCGGGATTGATCATGTTGGGATCGGGCTCGATTTGTGCGATGATTTCTTTAAGTATATGGACGCTGACGATTTAGCCAAAATGCCGCGAAAACCCTTTGATGTAATAGACGGACATCAAAGCTTGCCGAAATTTATAGAAGGCTTGATAAATAGGGGCTATAAGGAAGAAGAACTGCAAAAAATACTAGGAGGCAATTTTTTAAGAATCTTTTAAAAACTAGTGCCTGACCACCTTTAGATTGCTAAGGGAGTCAGATGCTCCAGCTCCCTTGATGTCATATGTCACGCAAGAAGAGAAGGCAAAGATCGCCTTCTCTTCTTACGCGCCTTATGCTGGTCGAAGGCCCCCAGGATGGGGGTCACAAAGACGTTGCCGCAGGACGCGGCGTTCTTAGTCTTTGATCCTATGAACAAGGCGCTTGCGCTTTTTAGTCAATCCAGCTCCAGCGCCTAGCTCGCTGTGCAAAAGATGTTTTGGTCTCAGAAGGCAAAGAGCGCCTTCTAAGTCCAAAACCCTATTTGCTTCGCGAGCTGAACAGGCGCTTGCGCTTTTTAGGTGATCAATAGGCCTTCTTTTTTTAGTGTTTCCTCGGCTTCGTCCAGCAGTTCTTCTGATGATGCGGTGAGGGTGTGAAGGTGGATTCCTTCTGTTAGCTGTGATAAAAACGCGGCGCCGGTATCTTTGATCTGCTGCATGAATTGCCTGACTTCCTTGCGGGTGCTGACCATGATGGAAGCAGTGAGGTCGCCGTATACCGGGTGCTCAATTTTGACGTCTTTTACGATAATGCCAAGGTCCACAAGCATGTTGAGTTCTTCCTCTGTACGTTCGGGGCCATGCTGGCAGGCGACAGTCCTTTCGCATTGCTGTGTTTCGCCTGCCTGAAAATACAGATAGCCCTGGCTTGTTGCGATGATGGGCTCGTTTTTGGCTTTAAGCAATGTGATGTCTCCAACGATGACTTGCCTGCTCACATTGCTGATTCGGGAAAGCTCTGTTCCGGTGATGGGCTTTTTGCTTGATCTCAAGATTTCGAGAAGATGGCTGCGCCTCTCTTCACCTAGTAGTTTCTTTTTCTCCAAGATGTAACCTCTCCTTATATATGGTGTTATTTTACCATACATGGATTAAGAAGCCTTCCTATAAGCTTATCGGTTATTGATAATAGCGCAGAGGTGCTGGCAGATTCCTGAAATATGGTTTTCTGTTGTATTTTTTCCCATTGAGATGCGAATTAAACTTTTTGCTTCTTCATTGCTTTTTCCGATTGCCGTCATTGTCCTTGAAGGCTCCTGTTTGCCGATCTGGCAGGCGCTGCCGGTTGAAACGGCATAGCCCCTGCTGTTGAGCTCAAGCATGACATATTGTCCCTGATGCCCTGGGAAAGTTACTCCAATAATGTGCGGAAGCTGGTGATTCGGCGATTCAATGATTTCATGGGGAACTCCCATTCGAAGAAGCTCCTGCTTGAATTGTTCCCTGAGCGCAGAGATCCGGACGAATTCATCCTCGCGCGTTGTTTCAATCAATGCAGCAGCAGCTGCGAATGAAGCGGCTGCCGGCACATTGACCGTGCCTGTCCTGAACCCCATTTCCTGGCTTACATCCGGGATATGCGGCTTCAGTTTATGAATAGCGGGAAAGAGCAGGGCTCCGGTTCCCTTTGGGCCATATATTTTATGAGCGGAAATGGACAGGCTGTCACAGGCAAGGACGGCTTCCTCCAAATTCAGCTTGCCAAAGGATTGGACACAATCACCGTGCAGGAAGATGTCCCGGGTGCCGATGGCTGCTTTAATGGCCGCTAAGTCTTGTACACATCCTATTTCAGAATTCACGTGGCCGCAAATGACGAGGAATGTCGTATCCTTTATGCTTTCCTGAAGATGTGCAAGGGAAATCCTTCCGTCAGGGCTGTGCTTTAAATAGGTTATTTCATAGCCTTCTCCCTTAAGCATTTTTAAGTAGTTCGATAGGGAAGAATGCTCTGTGCTGCTTGTGATAATATGATTCTTTTTTGTCATGGATGTATAGATTTGCAAGGCAAGCATATTGCTTTCAGAGCCGCCGCTTGTAAAAATGACCCCTTCTTTTGTAATCCCTGCTGTTTCTGCAAGCTGTTTCCGTGACAGTTCAAGCAGCTCTTTGGCAGAAGAGCCCGCGTCATGAAGACTGCTTGAATTTGCGTAAAACCTTCGTGAAGCTTCTATAAAAACCTCCAGCGCTTCTTCGGCCATTGGCGCGGCTGCGGCATAATCGAAATAAATCAAAGCCCTTCACATCCTAATTGTTGGTTTGGGAGAGCTTCAGTTAAAAAACTCTTGATAATAGTTTAATAATGTGTAAATATAGTTGTCAAGACACCTGTTAAAACAGGAGGCGCAAATATGGAAGTCAGTGATGTAATTATAATCGGGAGCGGCATCGCAGCGCTCGCTGTTGCATTAGAAGCAAGCAGGTCAAAGAATGTGAGAATCATCACAAAGACAAAGCTTCGCGACAGCAACAGCTATCTGGCACAGGGCGGGATTGCTGCTGTCATGTCTGAGGACGATGCAACTTCAAAACATATAGAAGATACAATAATGGCCGGGAGAAATACAAATTCTCTTCAGGCGGTAAAAAAACTGGCGGAACATGCTCCTGAAGCCATGCAGGCATTAATTTCTGCCGGAATGGATTTTGATAGAAACTCTGAAGGTCAATTGATTCTTGGCATGGAAGGTGCCCACAGTGAACGAAGAATTCTCCATAGCCATGGAGATGAAACAGGTAAACACTTGATTGAACATTATCTGAAAAAAGTAAAAGAAACGTCCATTGAAATATTGGAGGATACATGTGCTATCCAATTGATTCTTGCTGAAGACGGAGCCTGCATGGGCGTCAAAACGAGGGATCATGAGGGGAACATCATGAAGCATTACGGTTCGCATATTGTCATCGCATCAGGCGGCTGCGGTTCGCTGTTCCGGTTTACCTCCAATTCACCTGGAGTGGCGGGTGACGGGCTGGCGCTTGCTTTTTTGGCAGGAGCCAGGATCCGGGATATGGAATTCATCCAATTTCATCCGACGCTCCTCTCTATTGATGGAGTCACAAAAGGGCTTGTCTCAGAAGCGGTGAGAGGCGAAGGGGCCGTTCTTGTAGATGAGGCGGGAAAAAGGATCATGGAGGATGTCCACGCTCTCAGAGATCTCGCACCCCGCCATATTGTCGCACAGACGATCTATTCCTATCTTGCCCTCGGAAAAAAAGTGTATCTGGATATCTCTATGATCAGCGGGTTCCGCGACCGGTTTCCAACGGTGGCAGCACTTTGCCTGGAACATGGCATTTCCGTTGAGAAAGGCAAAATTCCAGTTGCTCCGGGAAATCATTTTTTAATGGGCGGCATTGAAACAGACCATCTTGGCAGGACATCTGTTAAACATTTATATGCGGCAGGAGAAGCGGCCTGTAATGGCGTTCACGGTGCAAACAGGCTTGCCAGCAATTCCCTCCTTGAAGGGATTATTTTTGGCACAGAGCTTGGAAGGCATCTTGGTGATATAACAGCAGAAAGATGCGGCAGCAGAGAAAAATCTGAGAAGTTCTATAAAGCAGGAAATCTGCCGAAGCTTTCTCTTCTTAAGAAAAAACTGATGCAGCATGCCGGGATTGTCCGCAATGAACACGGGCTTTTGGAACTCAAAAGCTGGATTGAATCCTATGACATGCCTGGGGTGCTTGATATTAGCAGGGAAATGCTGAATCAAGAGGAGCTTGCCAGTGTGAATGGGCTGATTGTGTCATGGCTCATTTGTGAGTCGGCACTTTTGAGAACAGAAAGCAGGGGAGGACATTTCAGAAGTGACTATCCTCTTGAAAATGACGGCGTCTGGCTAACGAACTTTATTTCATTTACGAAAAATGAACTGCTGGATTCTTTGAAAGGAGCGTGTTCGTATGAACAAATTAAAGCTTAAAAACATGCTGGAACAGTTTTTCATTGAAGACATTGGCGACAGGGATGTGACGAGTGATTCGTTATTTAAAAGCGAGATTGGCACATTGACCTTCATTGCCAAAGAAGCGGGTGTTTTTGCAGGCGAAGAAGTAATCAGGACCGGATTTTCCCTGCTTGATGATTCATCAGAAGCTGAGCTGTTTATCAAAGACGGTGATTCTTTTGAAAAGGGCACAGAGCTTGTGCATATTAAAGGAAATGCTGCGGCCCTGCTGAAGGCGGAGCGCGTGGTGCTGAACCTTGTCCAAAGGATGTGCAGCATTGCTTCAGAATCAAGAAAAGCGGCGGATATTGTGGCGGGAACCATCACCAAAGTCTGTGATACAAGAAAAACCACCCCGGGACTCAGGATGCTTGAAAAATACGCCGTGCGCTGCGGAGGCGCTTCCAATCATAGATATGGCCTATACGATACGGTCATGATCAAGGACAATCACATCTCGTTTGCTGGATCGATTGCAAGAGCAGTAGAGCTGGCGAAAGCAGAAATCGGCCACACGGTCAAAATTGAGGTTGAAACTGAATCAGCAGAGCAGGTGCAAGAAGCAGTACAGGCGGGTGCGGACATTATCATGTTCGACAACCGCTCCCCCGAAGAAATCAGGGAACTGGTTTCACTTGTGCCAGACCATATCATTACGGAAGCTTCAGGCGGCATCACCCTTGATACATTAGTTCATTACAGAGATACGGGCGTCGGCTATATTTCCCTCGGCTGCCTGACACATAGTGTACGGGCGCTTGATATTAGTGCCAAAGTGAAGATTCCCTCATTGCAGGTACAATAGGAGGCTACTATGAACATATTAGAACTTGCCCAAAAACAAAGCACAATGATGCCTGATAAGTATAAGACAATGAGCAGAGAAGCCATGGAAACCCGGGTCAGGGAGATTAAAGAGCTGCTCGGTACCTCACTTTATATCCCCGGCCACCATTACCAGAGAGAAGAAGTGATCATGTTTTCGGATGATACCGGTGATTCCCTTCAGCTGGCCCAGCTTTCTGCGCAGAACAAAGATGCGGACTATATCGTGTTCTGCGGCGTTCATTTTATGGCTGAGACGGCAGATATCCTGACAAATGAAAATCAGGTGGTATTGCTTCCTGATATGAGGGCAGGCTGCTCCATGGCGGATATGGCAGATATCAGCCAGACAGAACGTGCCTGGGCAAAGCTTCAGGATATATACGGTGATACCATCATTCCTCTGACATATGTAAATTCAACAGCGAGCATTAAGGCGTTTGTCGGCAGACATGGAGGAGCGACCGTTACTTCATCCAACGCAAAAGAAATGGTGACATGGGCGTTATCTCAGAAAGAGCGGATATTATTTTTGCCTGATCAGCATCTTGGCAGGAATACAGCGTTTGATCTGGGGATTCCGCTTGATGCCATGAATGTCTGGGATCCGGTAAAAGATGTGCTTGAGGATGAAGGGAAGTCCGATATCAAGGTGCTGCTCTGGAAAGGGCATTGCTCTGTCCATGAAAATTTTACTGTCTCAAACATTGATGCATTGCGCGCCACGCAGCCTGACATGAATATCATTGTGCATCCTGAATGCAGAAGGGAAGTGGTTGAAGCCGCTGATTATAATGGATCTACCTCCTATATCATCAAAATGATTGAAAATGCGCCGCCCGGCAGTAAATGGGCAATCGGAACAGAAATGAATCTGGTCAAAAGGCTGATGAATCATCATCAGGATAAAGAGATTATTTCGCTGAATCCTAATATGTGCCCATGCCTTACCATGAACAGAATTGATCTGCCTCATTTGCTGTGGTCACTCGAATCGATTTTGGATAAAAATCCGGTTAATGTGATAAGCGTGGATAAGCAGATTGCGGATGATGCAGTATTAGCACTAAATAGAATGCTTGAAAGAGCATAAGAACTCACGGGTATAGAAACTTTTTATATAGAAATCAATGTTCGATGATCCATGGACCTTGCTTACCTTTTTCATGCTGTTATGATACTCTCAACATAACAGCAATTAGGGGGCAGCATAATTTGGATACAGCACTCTTACACGAAGCAGAGGCCTTCATTAAAAGCAGTTATGAAGAGCTGGGTAAATCAGAAGAAGAAATACAAAGCCGCATTACAGAAATTAGAGCGGCTATTGAAGAAGATGGTTTTTATGAGCATACCTATGAGGAGCTTGAATACGGAGCGCGGCTTGCGTGGAGAAACAGCAACCGCTGTATTGGAAGGCTGTTTTGGGAAAGCCTGAACGTATTTGATCAAAGGGAGCTTACTGCAGCCGGTGACATAAACGATGCCTTGCAAAAGCATATAGAATTTGCGACGAACGGCGGTGCAATCCGTCCTTCAATTTCGATCTTTAAGCCTGCAAAAGAAGGAGAAAACGGAGTCCGCATTCACAATCACCAGCTGATCCGTTATGCAGGATATGAAACAGAACAAGGGATTCTTGGAGATCCTGCTTCCATCCCGTTCACAAAACAGTGCCTTGAGCTTGGATGGAAGGGCGGGAATACGCACTTTGATGTGCTTCCCCTCGTCATTAGTGCGGGGGGCCGTTCTCCTGAGTTATTTGAAATACCCCGAAGCCTTGTAAAAGAGGTGGATGTAACACATCCGGAATATCCATGGTTTGAGGATCTGGGGCTGAAATGGTATGGAGTTCCGATTATTTCCGATATGCGACTGGAAATAGGCGGCATTTCGTACCCTGCCGCTCCTTTTAACGGCTGGTATATGGGTACGGAAATAGGGGCAAGGAATCTGGCTGATGAGGAAAGGTATAATATGCTCCCTCGAGTGGCAGCTTTAATGGGGCTTGAAACAAACCGGAATAGTACCCTTTGGAAAGACCGGTCCCTGGTTGAATTGAATGCAGCTGTTTTGCATTCTTATAAAAAGGCAGGGGTCTCAATTGTCGACCATCATACAGCGGCCAATCAGTTCAAGCTTTTTGAAGAAAGAGAAAAGGCAAAAGAAAGGGAAGTGACGGGAGACTGGACATGGCTCATTCCGCCCATTTCTCCAGCAGCCACCCACATTTTCCATCAGTCATATAAAAATGAAATCAAAACACCGAATTATTTTTATCAAAGCAAACCTGATTTATAACAAAAGGCCTGGAGCACTCCTGAACGGATGCTGCGGGCTTTTTTTATGGATGCCTATAAAAGCGGAATCAGGAAGAAATATTTTTTACGCGCGAAACTCCCTGACAGCATCATAAAAAAGGTTCCTTTCGCATAAGTTTTGAGGAAAATGATAGCAATTTGCCTAATGCTTCATAGTATATATGGACATATGCACAGGAGGGATTGTCAGCGTGAAAATTCATATAGTCCAAAAGGGCGATACACTTTGGAAGCTCTCAAAGAAGTACGGTGTCAGTTTTGAAGAGCTCAAGCAAGTAAATTCCCAGCTCAGCAACCCGGATATGATGATGCCGGGCATGAAAATTAAAATACCGGGATCTGCCGGAGTGAAAAAAGAAGCACCGGCACATTCAGGGCACGGGACGGTGAAGGAGGCTCCTAAGCCCCATCAGCAGCCGGTCCAGCAGTATAAACCGCCGGTAAAGGAAGCGCCGATAGCAAAGCCTAAGGAAATGAAGGTTCCCCCGAAGCCGATGGCGCCAGCTCCAAAAGAAATGCCAATCGTGAAAGAAAAACCAATCATTAAGGAAAAACCGATTATAAAAGAAGTTCCTGTTCCGCAGCCGGTTATGCCGGAAATCGACATAAATAATTATTATATGGTCAATATGGCCAACATGAGTGTGCAAAAGCCGCCTGCACCCAAAAAGATCAAGCCGGTTAAAATAGAAAGTCCGGAAGTATTGCCGCCAAAGCCTGTGGAAATGCCGGTAATGGAGCAGCCAGAATGTGTACCTGTGACGCCGATCATGCCTGGAAGCGGCTTTTGCCCGCCGATGGGTTTTGAGCCATGGTCATATGGCTTGCCAATACAGCCGATACAGCCAATACAGCCCATGCAGCAGGTGCAGGGAGCGACAATGAATCCATATTATGAAGAAAGCTCGTCCTCACATATGCACGAACATCATCATGCAATGAATATGCCGCCATATCCTCAAGGCGGGCTGTACCAGCCATACCAGCACTATCAGCAGGAGCATGGGCATCACCATCATGGATACGAGTCCTCCTCTGACATCATGCCTAACTACCAGCAGCCTTTTTACGGCGGAACACAGCCTGGCTACGGCAGCCCGATGGTCCAGGGAGCGAACGCCCAATTTGCGCCACATGGCATGCATCATCATTTTGAGTCTTCATCCGAGTCTTCAAGTGATATGATGCATCACCATCACGGCAGCAATCAGCACTTCGGACCGCCGATGCCGAAGTATTATCAAGAGCCGAAATATAAACCGCAGAGCGGCTGTGGCTGCGGACCTGGAGAATCTTCTGATGGATACGGCTCGTCTATGGGGCATTATCCGCAATATGCTAATCCGGGACATGACGGAAACCCGGGTCCAGGAGGATATCCGCCGATTGGCGAATATATGCAGCATGGAGGCGGACAGGAACATTCCGGTATGCCAGGACATGGAATGGAACCATATGGCCAGCACGGAGGTCCGCAAATGGGAGGCCAGCCGGGCATGTATGGAGGCCCGCAAATGGGAGGTCAGCCGGGAATGCATGGAGGCCCGCAAATGGGAGGTCAGCCGGGCATGCATGGAGGCGCTCAAATGGGACCTCAGCCAGGAATGCACGGTGGCCCGCAAATGGGAGGCCAGCCGGGAATGCATGGAGGCGCTCAAATGGGAGGTCAGCCGGGAATGCATGGAGGCCCGCAAATGGGAGGTCAGCCGGGAATGCATGGAGGCCCGCAAATGGGAGGTCAGCAGGGAATGCATGGGGGTCCGCAAATGGGAGGCCAGCCGGGAATGCATGGAGGTCCGCAAATGGGAGGTCAGCCGGGAATGCATGGAGGCCCGCAAATGGGACCTCAGCCGGGCATGTACGGAGGCCCGCAAATGGGAGGTCAGCCGGGCATGTATGGAGGCGCTCAAATGGGACCTCAGCCAGGAATGTACGGCGTTCAGCAGATGGGTGACGGAAGGCCGTTTGGCAACCCGGCATTTGACGGGATGCAGGCTCCATTCAGCCAGCCGCAATTTGGAGGAGAAGGAATCCCTTTTCAGCCTTTAGGTCAGGATCATCCATACGCTGGGCCTTTCTTTGATGGAAACAGCCCAATGCCAGCATATGGCATGCCGGTTTATGCAGATGAAAGCGATGAGTTTTAACTATGGGGGAGACAGTGTATTTTACACTCGTCTCCTGTCTTATTTAAAAGAAAATGGGATTCTCCTTAAATCGCTGAACCATGTAAGAAGCCATGTGTTCATCCTGCAATGCCATAATACAGAGCCGATGATTTTAAAACGTTTTGATTCTGCGGGAGATTGGGAAAACCAAAAGCTGATCACCGCACTGCTGAAAGAAAGAGGTTTTTACAAAACATATGATATATACGACATTCCCCCGTTTTACTATGAATACGGGGTATTTGGATGTATTCAGTACTTAAAGCCCGCGAGCAGGCCGTTTCACTTTTCAAACAGCAGAGACCGGAGTGAGGGACTCAGGCTGCTGGACGAATTCCATGCTTTTTCCTCGCAGCTTCCAAGGGAATTTTCAGCGCGCATCCACCGTTTTCGGCAAATCGATAAATGGCAGGAACGTCTGCAGGCTTTCAGGCAAAATTTCCAGACCGTTTCCCGGTATGTGTCTGAAAGCATCTTGAAGAGCTGGCTCAGCTGGGGTGAATGGGCACTCAAGGGGATGAGAGACCATCAATATGATCTTGAGTCTGATGAAAATATCATCATCCACGGAGATTGTGCACACCATAATTTTTTGCGCAGTAAGGAAGGAGAGCTGTTTTTAATTGACTTTGACTTAATTTCATCCGCTCCAGCCATGATGGATGTTCTGCAGTATTGCAATCGTATTTTAAGCTATCTGGAAAATCCTGCAGAAGAATTATGGTTGTATCCTGAAATAAACAGGTACAGAAACAATACAGCCTTTTTATATGCACTTACCTATCCTGCAGATGTGTTCAGAGAATGGAACAGGCTGATTCGCGAAAATCAGCTCGGAAACGGGGCACAGCTGCATCATATCTGGAAGCTGACCGTTGAAGAATATCCAAAAAGAATGAAAATGAATGCCGGTATCTCGAAAAAAATCCTGGAATGCAGCGGAGCTTAAATCTGGTGTGAAGTGTCAGTATAAAGCAGCCCCCCGTCATGAATCCTATTAGGGAGATACGTTTTATCTCACTTTGCGAAGGGGGTTTTGCCGTTGAGAAAACGTTGGACGATGCCGCTTTGTATGATGCTTGCTGCAGGATTAGCCGGCTGTTCTGCTGGAAATGTAGCTGAGAACGGCCAGAAAAATACGGATGCCGTCAAATCCCAAAAGAACATGACAGCAAAAGATAACCTGGCGAGGAACATCAGTGACCGTGCACCCTTGTTTGGATCTTCAGGCAATAAGGGAAACGGATTGGGGAATCTGGGAAACCCTGCTGTGCCGCTTGGCTATAACAGCGGAAACTTAGACCAGGAAAATGATTTCAGCACAAGAGACAGAAACTATCATAATCATGAAGGAATTCCGCAAAGAACAAGGAGCTCGTATTATACAGCCTATGAAGGTGCGCTTGTTGACAGCATCGTAAAAAAAGCCAACTCCGTTCACGGTGTAAAAGATTCACGGGCAATTATTACACGTGACCGGATACTGGTCACCCTGCTCGTTAAAAATAATCAGTCTCCTTCTGATGTTAAAAAAGAAGTGAGAAACAAGATAAATAAGCTTTCAGGAAAAAGGGAGCTGACTGTTGTAAGTGATCAGGGCCTTTACTACAGGGTGATTTCACTTGATAATGACCTTCGCGACGGCGGCCCGAGAGATATGGTCCTTTTGGACGCGCAGGATTTGTTCGACAACCTGGATCTTCATAAAAACCACGTTCAATAAGACCGAGCCCGGCATCCTGATGAGATGCCGGGCTTTTGCTTTAGCGAATTGGTAAAATACTTTTTTTAGCCGGATAAAATTTCTTATTTTGGCCAAACTAGGGCTAAAAGGTATTCCATTTTCTAAAGAAGAGGTGATTGGAGATGAAGAGCCGTTTACTGTTACTGTTCGTGATGATTATTGGACTTTCGGCCTCCGGTGCGCTGGCAGCTGGCGCGGAAAAGCCATCTCATTCTGAAAAGGAAGCAACTCAATTCATAAAGGAGCCGCTTGAAAGGAAAGTCATTCTCAAGAGGCACTATTTAGACGGAGAAGTGAGCGAAGAGATTGTAAATGAAACCATTTTGTCCATGGAGGATTTTTGGGCCAAGTACGAAGACTGGCAGCTCGTGGATCAAAATTCAGACGAAATGGTATTCAAAAAGCAGGAAAATGACATTTCACCTTTGATGAAGGTTAATGGGTTTTTTGGCATATCAGAGGATGGGACACTTTCCATATTCAATGGCAGGCCCGATAATCACCCGAATATCATCCATTCTTTTTTCCAAATTGATTTAGGCCGTCTTGACTCTTATCATCAAAAAGAACTGCTAAAGGGCATTCCTATTTTGAATAAAAATCATTATGAAGAAGTAATAGAAGCGTATAAGCCTTATTCCGTCCTGAAATCTAAAAAATAGGGCTGTGATGGTGCGGATAATTTCCAGTTTATTGGAAAATAAGTCCGAATCAGCGGTGATTCGAGCGAAATCATAAGTGATTCGAGCCAAATCACCTAGCATTCGAGCGAAATCCCAGCTGATTCGAGCCAATTGCCGCAGCAGCGAATAAGTCCTTCATATTAAAGAAGAGAAAGCAAAGCGGACATGAAGGTGTTCCGCTTTTTCGTGTTTGTTTCCCAATCTTTTCTCAACTTTCAAGGTGTGGTATGGTACAATGAGAGGTACAGCAAAATCAGGGAGCGAAGCGATTTGTATGATTATATTAAAGGAACAATAGATTATATCGGGCCTGAATACATTGTGGTGGAAAACGGGGGAATCGGATATCAGGTGATGACGCCGAATCCTTTTATTTTTTCGTCAAAGCTGCATAATCAGGTCCAGATTTTCATATATCACCATGTGCGCGAGGATATTTTTGCGCTATATGGTTTTGAAGCAAGAGAAGAAAAGGCTTTGTTCACAAAGCTTCTGAATGTAACGGGAATCGGGCCTAAGGGTGCACTTGCAATCCTTGCGTCCGGGCAGGTGGATCAGGTGGTCCAGGCGATTGAAAATGAAGATGAAACCTTCCTTGTCAAGTTTCCGGGTGTAGGCAAGAAAACAGCACGCCAGATGATTCTTGATTTAAAAGGGAAGCTAGAAAACATCGTGCCGGATTATTTCCCTAGCCTCTTCAATGATAAGCTTGCAGAAGGGGCGCGGGCTGCCGGATACCTTGAAGACCTGGAAGAAGCGGTACTTGCCCTGAAGGCGCTCGGCTATTCTGAAAAAGAAGTCCAGAAGGTTGCAAAGGTACTAGGCAAGGAAGAATTAACGACTGAACAATATATTAAAAAAGCGCTGCAATTGATGTTAAAATAAGGGGTGGAGATATGGAGGAGAGAGTTTTCAGCCAGGAAGCCGACCTAAGCGAACAATCCTTTGAACAAAGCCTTAGACCGCAAACACTCAGACAATATATTGGCCAGGAAAAAGTGAAGGCTAACCTCAGCGTCTTTATCGAGGCCGCGAAAATGAGGGAAGAAACGCTTGACCATGTGCTTTTATATGGACCGCCGGGACTTGGGAAAACGACCCTTGCCGTCATCATTGCCAATGAAATGGGCGTGAATGTCCGCACCACCTCAGGGCCTGCAATTGAAAGGCCGGGAGATCTCGCCGCCATTCTAAGCGCACTTGAACCGGGGGATGTGCTGTTTATCGATGAAATCCACAGGCTTCCAAGGGCGGTTGAAGAGGTGCTGTATCCGGCGATGGAGGATTTCTGCCTGGATATCGTCATTGGCAAAGGACCGGCTGCGCGTTCTGTCCGCATTGACCTGCCGCCATTTACGCTCGTTGGGGCGACAACAAGAGCCGGTTCTCTTTCGGCACCGCTAAGGGACCGTTTCGGCGTCATGAGCCGGCTTGAGTATTATACAGAGCCGCAGCTGAAGGAAATCGTTGTCCGTACCGCAGAAATCATGGATACGGATATAGATGTCCGCGCTGCCGGTGAAATAGCAAGAAGGTCAAGGGGCACGCCGAGGATTGCAAACCGTCTCCTCCGGCGGGTAAGGGATTTTGCCCAGGTCAGGGGAAATGGCACGATTACAGAGGAGCTAGCGGATTATGCTCTGGAATTGATGCAGGTTGACCGTTTAGGACTTGATCATATTGACCATAAATTACTTAAAGGGATTATTGAAAAATTCCGCGGCGGCCCAGTCGGCCTTGAAACCATTGCGGCCACGATCGGCGAGGAGTCGCATACTATTGAAGATGTGTATGAGCCGTATCTGCTGCAGATCGGATTCATTCAGCGCACTCCAAGGGGAAGGCTGATTACAGACCTTGCCTGCCGCCATTTTAATATGGAGCTTCCTTCTCCGTAAAAGGGAAACAGGCTTTTTAGCAAATGCCTGAGAATAAAAACTGCAAACAGGAAGAAGAGGAACAGCATGAAAGTAGATATGTTTGATTTTCATTTGCCTGAGAACTTAATTGCACAGGTTCCGTTGGAAAATAGGGCAGAAAGCCGGCTGATGGTTCTCGATAAACAAACAGGCAGCATCAATCATGAAGTATTTAAAAATATTACAAGCTATCTTAAACCGGGTGACTGCCTTGTTTTGAACGATACAAAAGTGCTTCCGGCCAGGCTTTTTGGCAGCAAGGATGATACAGGGGGCAAAATCGAGGTGCTTCTGCTGAAGCAGGAAAACGGCGATTCCTGGGAAACTCTTGTTAAACCGGCAAAAAGAATTAAAGTAGGCTCAAAGATCATTTTCGGAGACGGAAAGCTGACAGCTGTCTGCACAGGCGTACTCGATCATGGCGGACGGATTCTTGATTTCCAATATGACGGGATTTTTTATGAAATACTTGAGGACCTTGGCCAAATGCCGCTTCCTCCTTATATCAAGGAACAGCTCGATGACCAGGACCGCTATCAGACTGTGTATGCAAGAGAGCGCGGATCAGCGGCAGCACCGACTGCTGGGCTGCACTTCACAGAGCGTTTGCTTGAAGAGATTAAGGAAATGGGTGTACATATCGCGTTTATTACGCTTCACGTCGGCCTTGGCACATTCAGGCCTGTAAGTGTGGATGATATTGATGCACACGAAATGCATTCGGAATTTTACCAAATGACCGAAGGCACATCAAGGCTTTTGAATGAAGTGAAGGCACAGGGCGGCAGAATTATTACCGTCGGAACGACATCAACAAGAACGCTTGAAACCATTGCTTCGAAAAACGATGGTGTCTTTAAAGAAGACAGCGGCTGGACAAGTATCTTTATTTTCCCGGGATATGAATTCAAGGGTATTGACGGAATGATCACGAATTTCCATTTGCCGAAATCAACGCTGATCATGCTTGTCAGCGCACTGGCAGGACGTGAGCATGTATTGAATGCTTATGAAACGGCCGTGCGCGAAGAATACCGCTTTTTCAGCTTTGGCGATGCTATGCTGATTAAGTAATTGCCTGTCTTTAAATCCGAGTTAGCCTTTCTTTACGGTTTGGCTGTTTTTCACGAAAGGAGTTATTGCGTTGACTGCAATACGTTATGAATTTATAAAAAAAGATAAACAAACAGGTGCCAGGCTTGGGAGGGTCCATACTCCACATGGCTCTTTTGATACACCGGCCTTTATGCCTGTAGGAACACTTGCCACTGTTAAAACAATGGCACCTGAGGATTTAAAGCAGATGGGCGCAGGTATGATCCTCAGCAATACGTATCACCTGTGGCTAAGACCCGGCCATGAAATCATCAAGGAAGCGGGCGGACTGCACAAGTTTATGAACTGGGACCGTGCCATCCTTACTGATTCCGGGGGATTCCAGGTCTTTTCCCTGAGTGAATTCCGCAAAATTGAAGAAGAAGGCGTACATTTCAGAAACCATCTGAATGGAGACAAGCTCTTTTTGTCACCTGAGAAGGCAATGGAGATCCAGAATGCGCTTGGCTCGGATATTATGATGGCGTTTGATGAGTGCCCGCCGTTCCCGGCAACTGAGGAATATATGAAAAAATCAGTTGAGCGTACATCACGCTGGGCAGAGCGCTGCCTTGAAGCGCATGCGCGCCCTTCTGACCAGGGGCTGTTCGGAATCGTGCAGGGCGGAGAATTCGAAAACCTGAGAAGGCAAAGTGCGAAGGATCTGACTTCTCTTGATTTCCCTGGATATGCTGTCGGCGGTTTATCTGTCGGTGAACCGAAAGATGTGATGAACCGTGTGCTTGAATTTACGACACCGCTTCTTCCTGAGAACAAGCCGCGCTACCTGATGGGAGTAGGCTCTCCGGATTCGCTGATTGATGGTGCGATCAGAGGGATTGATATGTTCGACTGTGTGCTTCCTACAAGGATTGCACGAAACGGGACACTGATGACCTCGAATGGGCGCCTTGTCATCAAAAATGCCAAATATGCACGTGATTTTGGCCCGATTGATGAAAACTGCAGCTGCCATGTTTGCCAAAACTACAGCCGCGCGTATATCCGCCACTTAATTCGTTGTGAAGAAACATTCGGAATTCGACTTACGACTTATCATAATCTGCATTTTCTGTTAAACTTAATGGAACAGGTCAGACAAGCCATCCGCGAGGACCGTCTTGGTGACTTCAGAGAAGAATTTTTTGAACGTTACGGATTCAACAAACCGAACGCTAAAAACTTTTAACTCATAATGATAATTGAAAGGAGAGATACATGATGGGTGGAGGCATAGGCACAATTCTTCCTTTGATTTTAATGTTTGTTGTGTTTTACTTCTTATTGATCCGTCCGCAGCAAAAGCGCCAGAAGAACGTTTCTAACATGCAAAGCAGCCTGAAAAAGGGCGACAGAATCGTAACGATCGGCGGATTGCACGGAAGCATCGACTCTATTGACGAAACTAAAATCGTCGTTCTTTGCGGAGATGGAAGCAGACTTACATACGATCGCTCAGCTATCCGTGAAGTAACGGAGAGCGCTCCGGAAAAAAAGGAACTGGTATAACATAAAAAAGACGGTATCTTTTGAAAAGATGCCGTCTTTTTTTATGCTTTTTTAAGAGTTGTCTGTAGATTTCCGCTACAGACGCTTCCTTTCCGGGGGGCGTTCGCCGAGTCTCCTCGTCGCTTGGCTCCTGCGGGGTCTCGCCTGTAACGCTAATCCCCCAGGAGTCAAGCGTCTTTCGCTCCGATCAACCTCATTTAATTTTAAAAAACAACAATCTTTAAGAAAAGAAGCCTTTTTTTGTTCAGAGCCCTGTAGATTCTGCGCTCCTGACGCTGGGGCGTTTGCTAAGCCTGCGTTCTCCGTTCTTAATGCAAGGGGTAATTTCCATAAAAATGGATAATTGGTCCAAATCAGCCTTGATTAGAGCGAAATCAGCCCTGATTAGAGCCAAATCGGGTTTGATTAGAGCGAAATACCCCTGCATTCGAGCCAATTGATGATTTTCCGAAAAAATCACTTTGAATTGGAGCTTAAGTTGACCCCGAGCACGCCGCCCATCATGGCCGTTAAAATAAAGCAGCCCTGATAAATCCATTCTTTCAGTGAAAAGAGGGAGTCGTGTCCAAGATATTTAAAGAGGATAATGATAATAAGATAAAGAAGCCCAGTTCCTCCCCCGAGCATCCAGCCTTGCTTTTTGCCCCTTCCGCCAGATATGAATCCTCCGATAAAAAGGGAAATAAACGAAGCAGCCATAATGATATACGTGAGTGAGGTCTCGGTCACGCTTGTAAATCGGAGCAGAATCGAGAAGATAAAGCTCGAAATAATTGCGAGGACGAAGATGACACCCGCACCGTATAAAATTGCTGAACCCATCTTTTTTGTTTCGATGATTTTCCTCTCCCTTCAAGCCTCTATTCTGAGCACCACGCTATATGTGTCTTTGTACAAGCATATTCATGGGGTCATTTTTTTAGAACAAATGGAATGGTAAGTTTAAACACGCATTATTCCTGAAAAACCAGCCATTCTAATCATATCGATGCCAAAACGAGATGAGGTTTTTCAAAGTGGTAGAATATGCAGGAGTGGTAATAAGGACCCTTGTTTTATATTTTGTGATGATGGTTATTTTCAGGCTGATGGGAAAGCGGGAAATCGGTGAATTAGGCATCATGGATTTAGTGGTGTTTATCATGATCGGAGAAATGGCTGTCCTTTCTATTGAGAACCCGGATATGCCGATAGTAAAATCCATTTTGCCTATGGTTCTTTTGATGATTATTCAAATTACCCTTGCTTTACTTTCTCTGAAAAGCCAAAAGTTCAGGGAGGTGCTCGACGGGAAGCCTTCGATCATTATCAGCCAGGGTAAAATAGACGAACATGTGATGAGGAAGCAGCGCTATAATTTCGATGATCTGCTTTCACAGCTTCGTGAAAAAAATATCCTCAATATCGGGGATGTGGAGTATGCGATATTGGAGCCGTCCGGCCAGCTTTCTGTGATCGAAAAGAAACAGGAGAAAAAGCAGGAAAAGGTTTCGCCGTTTCCATTGATCGTAGACGGGGTGATACAGGAAAAAAGCCTATCCAGGCTGCATAAGGATGAAAAGTGGCTTCTGCAGCAGCTGAACAGGCAAGGCTATCATTCCATCGAACAGGTTTCATTTTGTACCTGTATTGATGGAAAACTGTATATTGACAGTCAGTGAAAGGCTAATTTAGAGAGCAGGTTTCCGACAACAGGTATCCGCTTCAATTCCTTCTTTTTGATTCCGCCTGTCAAAAGCAATAAAAAAGTATAGGCGATGGTGATGACAGCGAGAGATAGAAGCAGACGCGGCACTAGGGGTTCTCCATAAAGCAGCGTGCTGTATGTATAATCACCGCACCAGCCAGCGGCAAAGGCTATTGCAAGCGGCGCGGCATAATCCCGGAATTTCAGTGTGAAGGGAATGATTTTAATAATGGTCGTAAAGTGCAGGAAAGTGACCAAAATCGTTCCGACAGCAATCCCTATTGCGGCTCCCATGATTCCGAAACTCTCTTTTGAAGCGAGCAGCCAGATGATGGCAATCTTGACAATCGCTCCTGCAAGACTGTTGAACATGGCTGACTTTGCCAGATTCATTGCTTGTAGCATGGACTGCAGAGGCATTTGATAATAAAACAAAATGAAAAAAGGAGCCAGGAATTTTATGAAGACAGCGGCATTGGATGATCCGTACATCACCTGCAGAATCGGCTCTGCCAGAACAAACATCGAGACAACAGCAAGGCAACCGGTGACGAAGGTAATTCTTAATGTCTGCTGAAGCCTGCGCTCGACAAGCAAAACATCTCCTCTGGAATTTGCCTCGCTTACGGCAGGAACGAGCGAGGTTGCAAGTGATGTGGTCACGAACGATGGCAGCATCAAAAGCGGAAGTGCATATCCGGTCAGCTCACCATACTGCCTTGTTGCCATGGAGGCAGAGACACCAGCAAGTGCCAAGCTTTGTGCCACTACAATCGGTTCGAAAAACCATGCCAGAGATCCGATGAACCGGCTGCCTGTTGAGGGAAGGGCGATGCTCATCAATTCCTGGAATGTCCCTTTTCCTGATTTCACCATACCGAAAAAATTCTTTCTGACCTTAAAATGCTTCTTTAATTTAAATGCAGTCATCAAATACACCAGCGATACCAATTCCCCGATAATAGAGGCAAACATTGCGCCTGCAGCTGCAAATTCAATTCCATAAGGAAGAAACGCCTTTGTTAAAACGGCAATAAAGGTAATCCGGGCAATCTGTTCAATCACCTGTGAAAAGGCGAATGGCTTCATATTCTGCTTTCCCTGGAAATATCCCCTGATAACAGACGATACCGCAATAATAGGCACAATCGGTGCTATGGCCATTAATGGCCAGACCGTGCGCGAATCAGTGAAAAGCGTATCGGAGAGCTTTGGCGCTAAGATAAGCATGGCTGGAGTGAAAATCATCGAAAGTGAAAAGGTGCACGTAATGGCCACTATCAGGATTTTCTTGATTTTCTTTTCATCGCCCTTGGCATCCGCCTCTGCCACAAACTTCGATATAGCAACAGGCAGGCCAAGCTGGGTGATATTCACGACAAGAAACAGAGTCGGAAGTGCCATCATATATAAGCCAACGCCTTCTTCACCAATAAACCGGGCGATGACAATTCTATTGATAAAACCCAATACCCGAGTGATTAAACTGGCTAAAAGCAGAATCAGCGTCCCTTTTAAAAATTTTGACATCTTATCCAATCCCTGCCTTCTCAAAAAAGCTGATATCATATACAATTATCTATATGCATGAAGCTGGACAAAGCATGACAAGCTGACTTAAAAAACTTGCTTTTCACCCTAAAATGAAAGAGGGTATGGCCGTGGAAGGAGAGCATCCGTATCAGGTTTATTACGGGCAGATGCTGCCAGCGCTGAAGAATAAAAAAGAGGAACTGCAATTGCTGGGATTCGATTCAGTGAAGGAAGAAGATATCTGGCAATGCCTGATCAAGAAAAAATGGAAAAAGCCAATTGAAGACATTCACATTTATGAAATTATGGATGACATCCTGTCCCTCGCCCCAGGCACCTTCATGACCTTCACAACCATAGAAGCCTACAAAGGTCCAAGCCTCCTCGACGGAAATTCCCTGGAAGAGCTTGCTGAGCTGTTCAGGGACTAGAGCTGGACGCCACAAAGGAGCTAAGCAGAAATCGCAGCAGCCCATGTTCCAACTTTATATACATTGCTTTTCGGCATGGCTCCAATGGGTCATAAGCTACGCAGGAATTGAAGGCAAAGAGCGCCTTCTATTCTTACGCGCCTTATGCAGGTCGGAGGCCCCCAGGATGGGGGTCACAAAGACGTTACCGCAGGACGCGGTGTTCTTAGTCTTTGATCCTCTGCACGCCTCCGCTTTTTATGTAATCTAGCTGCAGCGCCTAGCTCGCTGTGCAAAAGATGTTTTGTCCTCAGAAGGCAAAGAGCGCCTTCCAAGGCCAAAACCCTATTTGCTTCACGAGCTGAACAAGGCGCTTCCGCTTTATAGATAATCTTAAATTGACAGGCTTTTGAAATTGAATCATAATGAGTATGTTGCGGGCGTTTTTTGGCAAAAAAAGAGAATTTGTGGTACAAGCCTTGTTTTTACGGGCTATTAGGATAGATATTTTGTTTTTTATGATACGCTTTTAAGTTTGGTCAGGCAGGTCCTAATCAGAACATCATGGTGTTTAGTGGTGATTTACCCATCATTAAATACCGGAAGAATAAGGCGTATAAAGAAAGGGGCCTACTACATAATGGTAAAAAGAAGCAGACTCGTTGCGTTTTTCCTGATTGCGATCTTGATTTTCACAGGGATGGGCACAACAACAAAGGGATTGCTCGACAAAGTCAAGCTTGGGCTTGACCTTCAGGGCGGTTTTGAGGTGCTTTATCAGGTTAAGACGCTTGACGGAAAGAAACCGGATGAAAAGCAGCTGGTGAGTGCCGCTACAGCACTCAGAAAGCGTGTGGACGTTCTCGGAGTCAGCGAGCCAAGCATCCAGATTGAAGGAAATGACAGAATCCGCGTTCAATTGGCGGGCGTGAAGGACCAGAATAATGCACGTAAAATTCTGTCCACAACCGCAAAACTTTCATTCCGTGATTACAACGATAAAGAAATGATGACAGGCGCTGATATTAAAAGCGCGAAGCAATCGTTTCAGGATAACGATCCTGTCGTAGAAGTAACGCTTAAGGATCCAAACAAATTCAAACAGGTCACACAAAAAATTTCCTCCATGCCAGTACCGACGAATATCCTGGCAATCTGGATGGATTTTAAAGAAGGAAAAGATTCAATCAAGAAAAAAGAAACCCAGGATAACATGATTTCCGATCCTCGGGTAAGCCAGGTTTTCAACCAGAATACGGTTTTGATCACTGGCCAGTTTTCACTGAAAGAAGCAAAAGATCTTGCTGACTTATTGAATGCAGGTGCATTGCCTGTAGACCTTAAGGAAACGTACTCCACATCTGTTGGAGCACAGTTCGGACAGCAGGCCCTGCATGAAACGGTCTTTGCGGGAATTATCGGCATAGCTGCCATCTTCCTGTTCATGCTTGTGTACTACCGTCTGCCAGGACTTATTGCTGTTGTTACGCTTGCGATTTACATCTTCCTTACCCTTGTGGTGTTCGACTGGATGAATGCTGTGCTGACGCTCCCGGGCATCGCCGCATTGATACTCGGGGTCGGTATTGCAGTTGATACTAATATCATCACCTACGAGCGGATCAAGGACGAACTAAGGATCGGCCGGACAATCAAATCCGCCTTTGCCGAAGGAAACAAGCACTCGCTTACGACCATTATTGATGCAAACTTAACAACCATCCTTGCAGCAGCTGTATTATTTTTCTACGGTACTAGCTCTGTAAAAGGATTTGCGACTACATTGATGATTTCCATTCTTATGAGCTTCATCACGGCTGTTTATGGAACAAGATGGTTCCTTGGCATGTGGGTGAACAGCGGAGTGGTGAATAAACGTCCAGGATGGTTCGGTGTCCGCAAGAAGGACATTCACAGCCTGAATGAAAAAATTGACACAATGTCAATGCCGACACACTTTGATAAACTTGATTTCGTAAAGTTCCGCAAAGTGTTTTACGGAATTTCCATTGGTGTAACGATCATCGGGATTATCTTCCTGTTCGTGTTCAAGCTGAACCTTGGAATTGATTTCAGCAGCGGATCCCGCGTGGAGTTCACTGCTAAAAATCCTGTGACAAGTGAAAATATTCAAAGTGAATTCGATAAAATGAATATCAAAACAGAGGATATTGTTTCTGCAGGCAAAAACAATAAAACCTGGATCGTCCGGATTAAAGGGGTTCTGGATAAATCAGAAATCTCCAGTCTGAAGGATCACATGAAACAAGTCTACGGCGATGAGCCGAATGTAAGCACAGTTTCGCCTACAATCGGCAAGGAACTGGCGAAAAATGCCATTAAAGCCGTTATCATCGCTTCAATTGGAATCATCATTTATGTAACCATCCGATTTGAGTGGAGAATGGCTGTACCGGCTGTTGTGGCCTTGATACATGATGCATTCTTCATCATCACGCTGTTCAGTGTATTCAGGATTGAAGTGGACATTACGTTCATTGCTGCCGTGCTGACGATTATCGGATATTCCATCAATGATACAATCGTTACCTTTGACCGGATCCGAGAGAATTTAAGAATGAAAAAAAGGATCAAAACTCCAGAAGAGCTGAAGGATATTGTGAATATCAGTATCCGCCAAACACTGACACGTTCAATCAATACAGTGTTGATGGTGGTTATCACAGTTATTGCGCTTCTCATCTTCGGCAGTGAAGCAATCAGCCACTTCTCGCTAGCGTTATTGATTGGCCTGATTTGTGGCGTATATTCTTCCCTTTTCATCGCCTCCCAGTTCTGGGTCGATCTTAAGATCAAGGAATTGAAGAAAAAAGGCACACTGAAAACAGTACCTGAAAAAAGACAAAGCACTGAAGGCACCGTTTAATAACGAAATCAGAGGAAAGGCCAGCACACATTGGATGTGCCGGCCTTTCTTTTTTTGTTTATGGATGAGTACTGAATGGGTAGCTATATTACATATCATCTGTCAGGGAGGGTGAATGTGATGAAGGTTCAATGGATGTTTTTGCTGTCACTTGTTTTTGCTATTATCATAGCGATATTTGCTGTTATCAATGTAGATTCTGTAACCGTGAATTATCTGTTCGGCAAAGCAAATTCGCCCCTCATTTTAGTAATATTAGGTTCTGTCCTGATGGGCGGGTTTATCGTCGGCATGATCAGCATGGTGAAGATTTTTACCCTTCGCAGAAAAATCAGGGCGCTTGAAAAAGAGGCAAACGCGTATCCTGTGAAAGACGAAATGATAGAAGGCAAAGCCTCACTAAATGAATAATGTATTTGAAACCCCTCGCCGCCTTTTGTATAATTAGTAGGCTGAGGGGTGAATTTATGTTAAAGCCAAGAACACGCTGGAACGTACAAAGCGCTGATTCCCATATAGTTGAAACATTAGCAGGACAGCTTCATTTAACACCTTTGGCCGCGACTCTGTTAGCCAATCGCGGACTTAAGACAGTTGAAGAAGCACAGTCCTTTTTATTTACAAATAAAGATTCCTTTCATGATCCGTTTTTAATGAAAGATATGAATATTGCAGCAGACAGAATTAAAAAAGCTATTTCAAATAATGAGAAGATCAGGATTTTCGGAGATTATGACGCAGATGGCGTAAGCTCAACGACTGTCATGATGACTGTCCTTAACCGTCTTGATGCCAATGCTGATTTTTATATTCCGAACCGCTTCACAGAAGGCTATGGCCCGAACGAAATGGCCTTCCGCCTTGCTGCGGATGAAGGCGTAAAATTAATGATCACGGTAGATACAGGGATTTCTGCGGTAGCGGAAGCAAGGATTGCAAAAGAGCTTGGCATGGATTATATCATCACTGATCACCATGAGCCGGGACCTGTGCTTCCTGAGGCCCTTGCGATTATTCATCCGAAGATTGATGGAAATCCTTATCCGTTCAAGGATCTGGCTGGTGTAGGTGTGGCGTTTAAGCTTGCACATGCGCTTCTTGGAGAGCTTCCTGAAGATTTACTGGAGATAGCAGCCATCGGTACGATTGCCGACCTGGTGCCTTTATTTGGGGAAAACAGGCTAATTGCAGCGCGCGGAATAGCCAAGCTTCGGGAAACAAAACGGCCTGGCCTTGTTTCTTTGATCAAGAAGTCCGGTACAAAGCAGCAGGAGCTGAATGAAGAATCCATCGGTTTTGGCATGGCGCCGCGCATTAATGCGGCGGGCCGGCTTGGAGATGCAGACCCTGCTGTGGATTTGCTTATGGCAGAAGATGCTGAGACAGCTGACAGCATTGCCGATGAAATAGATGCGATGAATAAAGAGAGGCAAGCAATTGTTCAGACGACTTCGGAAGAAGCAATTCGGCAGGTGGAAGAGCTGTATCCGCCGGGGGATAATGGTGTCCTGATTGTAGGCCAGGAAGGATGGAATTCCGGGATTGTGGGAATTGTAGCTTCAAAGCTTGTTGAACGCTTTTACCGTCCTGCCATTGTGCTGAGCTTTGACAGGGAAAAGGGTCTTGCCAAGGGATCGGCGCGCAGCATTATGGGATTTGATTTATTTAAAAATCTCTCTGAATGCCGCGATTTGCTTCCACACTTTGGCGGACATCCGATGGCAGCTGGCATGACGCTGAAAATTGAGGATGTAGCAGAGCTAAGGAGCCGCTTAAATGCGCTTGCCAAAGAACAGCTGACTGAAGAGGACTTTATGCCAGTCACCTTACTTGACGGCATTGCTTCCATAGAAGACATCAGCATCCAGACGATTGAAGAAATGAACCTGCTTGCTCCATTTGGAATGGGCAATCCCAAACCGAAAATCCTGATTGAGAAATCAGAGATAGCAGGCATCCGCAAAATCGGCGCAAATCAAAACCATCTAAAGCTGCAGCTTAAGAAAAATGAAACGGCACTTGATGGAGTCGGCTTTAATCTTGGACACAAGTTCGACCATTTATCACCGCTTGCTAAGGTATCTGTCATTGGGGAGCTTTCTGTGAATGAATGGAACAATGTCCGCAAGCCGCAGATTTTCCTGGCAGATCTTGCCGTGGAACAATGGCAGCTTTTTGATTACAGAGGCTTGAACGGAGCAGAAAAATGGCTTAGCGCAATTCCGGCCGAATCAAGAAAGACCGTCGTTTTTTCTGAAGATACGTTAACACATTATCCGTTTTTGCAGGAAATCGATGATTTGGTGCATATTAAAGAAGATCATGAAGCAGAACAGCTGATGCTTGAGGGAAGTTACCTGGTGTTAATGGACATGCCGCCGCGGCGCAGCCTGATTGAAAAGCTGATATCCGGCAAAACGCCTGAACGGATTTATGCACATTTTTACCACCAGCAGGAAAATTTCTTAAGCACCATGCCGACCCGTGATCATTTTAAATGGTTTTATGCATATATATCAAAAAGAGGCCCGCTTGATATTAAAAGGTATGGAGATGACATCGCCAAATACCGCGGATGGTCTCGGGATACAATTGATTTTATCTCAAAGGTGTTTTTTGAGCTGGATTTTGTTACAATAGAGAATGGGTTAATTATGCTTGCGCAAAATGCGAGCAAACGCGATTTGAGTGAATCAGAATCTTTTAAAGGAAAGAAAGAGCAATTTGAGCTTGAAAAAGAGCTTGTTTATTCTTCTTATCAGCAATTATTCGATTGGTTCAGTCAATTAGCTCATGAGGCATCAGACCTTGAGGAGGAAACAAAGCAATGGATTTAAAGCAATTTGTAACAATCGTGCCTGACTGGCCGAAACCGGGAATCAAGTTTAAAGACATCACTCCATTGATGAATGATGGAGATGCATATAGATATGCAACAGACCAGATTGTTGATTATGCCCGGGATAAAAGCATTGACGTCATCGTTGGACCAGAAGCCCGCGGATTCATTATCGGATGTCCGGTCGCTTACTCTCTTGGAATAGGTTTTGCACCTGTAAGAAAAGAAGGCAAGCTTCCCCGCGAAACAGTGAAAGTGGATTATGGCTTAGAATACGGCAAAGACGTATTGACCATCCATAAAGACGCCATCAAGCCAGGACAGCGCGTATTGATTACAGATGATTTGCTCGCTACAGGCGGAACAATCGAAGCAACAATCAAGCTAGTTGAAGAACTTGGCGGCGTAGTTGCAGGAATCGCATTCCTTATCGAGCTTTCGTACCTGGATGGAAAAGAAAAATTAAATGGCTACGATGTTTTCACATTGATGACCTACTAAGCAGTAAGAAGAAGCACTTCCATTTGGGAGTGCTTTTTCTGTTTTTTTAGAGTTCTGCTGCTAACAGCGGGAGGATTTTGATCTCCAGCAGATTAAGCAGCCTGGTAAAGCCAGCCATGCTCTGAAATTGTATCTTGTTATAAAAAGGAATCTAGTTTCTTACGGAATTCCAGATCAAGGCGAGTCTTTTTCAGAAAAACCCAGTGGAATAGGATGCTTGTGAAAGTCTGTTTTGTTCTTAGAAATATTTCGCTCGAATCAAGGCGGATTTGGCTCTAATGGAAGGGTATTTCGCTCGAATGGAGAGGTAATTGGCTCTAATCAGGGGCTAATTGAACTTATTTTCCATTTTTATGGAAAATACACGGTTGGAAACCCTGTATTTATAGCCAAATATCGAGGGGGTGCTCCTCAGATCACGAGTGTTTTTCCAAAAGAGCGTATCAAATGTTTGTTTTGTGATGAAAATGAATCTAATTTCTTACAGAATTCCAGATTATGCGAGTCCTTTTCAGAAAAACCCAGTGGAATAGGAAGCTTGCTGAAATATGTTTTTGTTCTCAGTGATATTCGCTTGAATCCTGGCCGATTCGTATTTCGCTCGAATCAAGGTGAATTTGGCTCTAATGGAGCGGTATTTCGCTCGAATCAAAAGGCAAATGGCTCTAATCAGGGGCTAATTGAACTTATTTTCCATTTTTATGGAAGATATACGGTTGAAAACCCTGTATTTATAGCCAAATATCGAGGGGGTGCTCCTCAGATCACGAGTGTTTTTCCAAAAGAGCGTATTAAATGTTTGTTTTATTATAAAAAAGGAGCTAGTTTCATACAGAATTCCAGATCTAGGCGAGTCTTTTTCAGAAAAACCCAGTGAAATAGGATGCTTGTGAAAGTTGTTTTGTTCTCAGCGATATTTCGCTCAAATCAAAAGCTAGTTATCTCTTTAACAGAACTAAAAGTCATTTCACTTTAACCTTAAAATTGCCTATATCGAATCATCATTCCACCTCCATTTCCTGGGCTAAAAGCAGGGTTTTGCAGCACTCCGTTATAAAAAAATTATATTTGCCAGTAAAAAATCGGCATATAATACAGAAAACCGTAGCTAAACGCTTTACATCTCTTGTTATTTTCTCGATAATAGTAATAATAATGTTTTTTCACTCTCAGGTTTTGGATAAAATGCGAAACTTCTATCCCATAGCCGGATTCGTTCATGCAGATAGCCAGTGCAAAAATTGTCAGGTTATGCGAAAAAGTCCGACAAACGATAGGCAGTTGAACTAAACAGACTGAAGCCGGCAGTTTAGATAAAAAGAGAACTTTCGGTGCCGGTTAAGGGGTAAAGGTGATTTCATGGCTAATGATCAAATAATGACAGCCGAGCAGGTTGTTGAACGGGCAAAACGATACCTTTCAGAAGATGATGCTGCCTTTATTCACAGGGCATACAAATTTGCTGAGCATGCTCATCGTGAGCAATTCCGCAAATCTGGCGAACCGTATATCATTCATCCGATCCAAGTTGCGGGAATATTGGCTGACCTTGAAATGGATGCTTCGACAATTGCCGGAGGATTTCTTCATGATGTAGTGGAGGATACGGACGTTACGCTCAAGGATCTTGCAGACAGCTTCAGCGAGGAAGTGGCAATGCTCGTTGATGGCGTAACCAAGCTCGGAAAAATAAAATATAAATCCAAAGAAGAACAGCAGGCAGAAAACCACAGGAAAATGTTTGTTGCCATGGCCCAGGATATCCGGGTCATTTTGATTAAACTTGCCGACAGACTGCATAATATGAGAACGCTCAAGCATCTTCCTCATGAAAAGCAGCGCCGGATTTCAAATGAAACACTCGAAATTTTCGCTCCTCTGGCACATCGTCTCGGAATCAGCACGATCAAATGGGAGCTGGAAGATACAGCCCTTCGATACTTAAATCCGCAGCAGTACTACCGGATTGTGAACTTGATGAAGAAAAAACGCGCCGAACGCGAGCAATATCTTGAAGAAGTCATTGATGAAGTTCGTGAACGCGTAGACGAAGTCAATATCAAGGTTGATATTTCAGGCCGCCCTAAACACATCTACAGCATATACCGCAAAATGGCCCTTCAGAATAAACAATTCAGCGAGATTTATGATTTGCTTGCCGTGCGTATTGTGGTGAACAGCATCAAGGATTGCTATGCGGTTCTTGGGATTATCCATACATGCTGGAAGCCGATGCCAGGCCGGTTCAAGGACTATATTGCCATGCCGAAACCGAATATGTACCAATCTCTTCACACTACGGTAATCGGTCCAAAAGGCGACCCGCTTGAGGTTCAAATCCGGACGACCGACATGCACCGGATCGCAGAATACGGGATTGCGGCTCACTGGGCTTATAAAGAAGGAAAAGAAATCGATGAACAATCTTCGCTTGAAGATAAGCTGACATGGTTCAGGGAGATTCTTGAGTTCCAGGATGATGCCACAAATGCAGAAGAATTCATGGAGTCTCTTAAAATTGACCTATTTTCGGATATGGTGTTCATTTTTACGCCAAAAGGCGATGTCATCGAACTGCCGTCAGGTTCCAATCCGATTGATTTTGCGTATCGCATTCACTCGGAGATCGGAAATAAAACGATCGGTGCCAAGGTGAACGGCAAAATGGTCCCGCTTGACCATAAACTTGCAACCGGTGATATCATCGAAATTTTGACAAGCAAGCATTCATACGGTCCGAGTCCGGATTGGCTCAAGCTCACCCAGACCTCACAGGCTAAAAATAAGATCCGCCAGTTCTTCAAAAAGCAGCGCCGTGAGGAGAACATTGAAAAAGGCAAAGAGCTTGTTGAAAAAGAAATTAAAAACATGGAATTTGATTTGAAGGAAGTCATGACCGCCGAAAATATCAAACGAGTTTCTGAGAAATTCAATTTTTCAAATGAAGAAGATATGTACGCGGCTGTCGGGTATAACGGCATAACGGCTCTTCAAATTGCAAACCGGCTGACTGAAAAGCTGCGGAAGAAAAAAGAGCAGGAACAGGAACCGACCATTTCGGAAGCAGTTTCTGAACTTAAATCCTTCCATAAGAACAAGAAAAGGGAATCCGGAGTGCGGGTGCAGGGCATCGATAACCTGCTGATCCGGTTATCCAAATGCTGCAATCCGGTGCCTGGGGATGATATTGTCGGCTTCATTACTAAAGGAAGAGGCGTATCCGTCCACCGCACCGACTGCTCTAACCTTGAAACAGACGAAGCGGAAAACCGCCTGATTCCTGTTGAATGGGAAAGCTCATTAAATGACCGCAAGGAATATAACGTAGACATCGAAATCTCAGGCTATGACAGAAGAGGCCTGCTGAACGAGGTGTTGCAGGCGGTCAATGAAACAAAAACAAATATTTCTGCGGTGTCCGGAAAATCTGACCGCAATAAAGTCGCGACCATCAACATGTCGATCCTGATTCATAACATCAGCCATCTGCAGAAGGTCGTCGATCGGATCAAGCAAATTTCTGAAATTTATTCTGTAAGAAGGATCATGAACTAAGGAGTCTGGTAGCATGCGTGTCGTTGTACAGCGTTCAAAAGCAGCAAGAGTGATTGTGAATGATGAAACAATAGGAGAAATCGAATCTGGCCTTGTGCTCCTTGTCGGGGTCACACATGGCGATACAGCAGAAGATGCCGCATACCTCGCTGACAAGATTGCCAACCTGCGCATCTTTGAAGATGAAAATGAAAAAATGAATTTCTCTCTCATCGATGTTGGCGGGGCTGTCCTTTCGATTTCCCAATTCACCCTGTACGGAGACTGCAGAAAAGGCAGGCGCCCAAACTTCATGGAAGCGGCCAGGCCTGAAGAAGCAAACAGCATCTATGAACTTTTCAACGAAGAATTCCGCAAAAAAGGAATCGTCACTGAAACTGGCCAATTCGGCGCCATGATGGATGTACAGCTAACGAACGATGGACCGGTAACCCTGATTATTGACAGTAAAGAGAAGAAATAAATAAAGCCTGCAGCGTAAAAGCTGCAGGCTTTATTTATTTGAAGTACCGGGCCAGCCCCGTATAAATGCTTTGTGCCAGGGTTTCCTGGTAGGAATCTGATGTGATCATGACTTCCTCGGCCGGATTGCTCAGATAGCCTAGTTCGATCAAAGCAGCGGCACGTTTGTTTTCGCGGATTACATGGTAATCTCCAACGCGCCAGCCGCGGTTTTTGACTTGCAGCGAGGATTGCAGGGAGCTGTTTAAGGCCATCGCAAGCTGCTTCTGGTAGTCATGATAATAATAAGTGGTGAGCCCGCTGACAAGCTCATCATGTGTGCTGTCATAATGCATGGAGACAAAAGCATCGGCATTATGGATATGTGAGGTTGCAACACGTGAAGTCAGAGGGATATATGTATCATTGCTTCTCGTTAAAATGACATTGGCACCAGCTGCCCTAAGCTTGGCGCTTACCAGGAGGGCTGTCCGGAGTGTAAGGTTTTTCTCAAGAGTGCCCCTCATGCCGGTTGTGCCGTTATCTCTGCCTCCATGTCCCGGATCAAGTACAATGGTTTTGCCTGTGAGATACTTTTCAATGCCTTCTTTTTCAATTTGCTGCATGCTTCCCTTTATCGAGATGACCCAGCCTGCTACATAGGCGGTTTTTCCTGATGAAAGCTGAATTTTGCACCAGTTCTTCTTTACATCAAGTATTTTATAGGTCTCGCCAGTATGGGCGCGTTTTACAATGGCAGCATCCGTATCCGGGCTTTTACGGATGCTTGTACCGTCGTGGATAATTTCTGCTGTACTGTTTTTAAAGTCAGCTTTTTTCGGTGTTTGTGCTTTCACATTCTCCCTGACGGTAAACCAGTTCATCACCCAGCCTGATTTAGAATCGGATATTTTGATTTTCGTCATATTGCCTAACTCGTCCAGGATCGGAAAGGTCTTTCCCGAATGGACAACTCCGATCACCTTGCCTAATAGGGAAGGAGTTTCGTGGACAATCAGCTCATCTGCCGTGATTTTGGCCACCGCATCATGTTTTTGTTTCTTTTTGTCACCATTTATTTGTATGTATTGATGTGAAACCCAGCCTGCAGTATTTTCAGCCTGAATTTGCACCCAACCCTCTTCTTCGCTGATTACAGATACAATTTCATTTTTGCCAAGCTTTCCGAGCACCCCTCCGTTAAGCGAAGGTGCTGAGCGAAGATTGATATGATTTCCTGTTATGGTTCCTGTTTTTCCTGAAGAAGACTGCTGCTTTTCTTTCTTCTTCTCTTTTTCCTTCACACCAGCCGTGATGAAATCTGCCGAAATCCAGCCATTATATTCCTTTGAAGCGATGGACACCCAAGTTCCGCTGGTTTCGATAATGCTGACCGCGGTTCCTTTTTTTAGTTTGCCGACGATCTGAAAATCAGTGCCTGGCCCTGTTCTGACCCGGACTGAGCTCCCTGTAATAGTGCCCTTTCCTCGGCTTAGGGCGGTTTCTGTCTGTTCTTCACTGGATGAGGCAGATACCAGCCAGTTTGCGACCCAGCCTTCACCCGAGCTTGTATGTATCTTATACCAGTCTCCATCTTCACCGGCTACCTCGTAGTTTTCACCCGAGGATATTTTTGTGATCACCGGAAATGTTAAACCCGGTCCCTGACGCACATTCACGGTCCCTGAAGGCACTGTGATGTTTTTGCTGCTTTCTCCTTTAACATTCAGCGATGGCACAAGAAAAGTTAAAAGCAGGAGGGCTGTAAGTATAGCTAACACTCTGTTTTTTCTCATCTGTTCATATAGGCCTCCTTTTTTCCACTTCTGTAATTTCTATAAAAAAATGAATTTCCCTGCAAAAAAACGCTGAGAAAGGGAAGAATAGTCATTGTGGCTTATATATCGGCAGGAAATGGAAAGTATTGAAGGAGGATGGACACATGAAGTTCAGCGAAAAAGGACAGGTGAGCCTGCATGGCGCCAATCAGTTGGCAGGTGTGGATTTCCGGGATTTTACCCAAAAAGAACAAAGCGGAATGGAGTTCAGTACAGAATTCGGGATGAATGTCAGGGCCGTTAAAAAACTGAAAAATAAAAAAGGAAATTAAGATTTCGCAGAAACCAGTCTTGACAATTAGACCGGGTGTCTTTATGATTAGAACATTATATTACATATCAACCAATAACCAATGATGGAGAACAGTAGTTAAGAACCACATGAAAAGAGAGGAAATGCCTCAGGCTGAAAACATTTCCGCATGCTGCCTTAATGAATGAACACTCCGTAGGCTTCACTCTGAAAAAGATATCTTTAGTAGGAGATGGACGTAGACAGGCGTTAACTGTTTTAAAGAGGAAGCATGATTCTGTGCTTCAACTAGGGTGGCACCACGGGAATTCAAACTCTCGTCCCTTGTAACGATGATGTTACACGGGACGGGAGTTTTTTGTTTTTACCATGAAAAAATGCAAGGAGGAAAATTCATGTCGATTCAGATACCAAGAGGCACCCAGGATATATTGCCTGGCACTTCAGAGGTTTGGCAATATATAGAAAACAAAGCTAGAGAGCTTTGCAGACGCTATCAGTATAAAGAAATACGGACACCGATTTTCGAGCACACTGAGCTTTTCCTTCGCGGAGTAGGAGATACGACGGATATTGTGCAAAAAGAAATGTACTCCTTCAAGGACCGCGGCGACCGGGATTTAACGCTTCGTCCGGAAGGTACCGCTTCAGCTGTACGATCATATGTGGAAAATAAAATGTTCGGCTGGGCCAACCAGCCTGTAAAGCTTTATTATGTGGGCCCGATGTTCCGCTATGAACGCCCGCAGGCAGGACGCTTCCGCCAGTTCGTCCAATTCGGTATCGAGGCATTGGGAAGTGCAGATCCGGCCATTGATGCTGAAGTCCTTTCCCTTGCAATGAACCTGTACAAAGAGCTTGGCTTAAAAAAGCTGAAGCTTGTATTGAACAGTCTTGGCGATAAAGAAAGCAGAACAGCACACCGAAATGCGCTTGTTGCACACTTTGAACCGCGAATCGATGAATTCTGCAGTGACTGCAACAACCGCCTTCACAAAAATCCGCTGCGCATTCTGGATTGCAAAAAAGATCATGACCACGAATTGATGAAAACAGCTCCTTCCATTTTGGACTACCTGAATGAAGAATCTGTGGCTTACTTTGAAAAGGTGAAACAGCACCTGGATGATTTGGGCATTGAATATATCCTGGATCCTACACTTGTCCGGGGGCTTGATTACTATAACCACACCGCGTTTGAAATCATGAGCGATGCAGAAGGCTTCGGCGCTATTACAACATTATGCGGCGGCGGCCGGTACAATGGCCTTGCTGAAGAAATCGGCGGCTCGGATGCACCGGGAACACCAGGGATCGGCTTTGCATTAAGCATCGAGCGGCTGATTGCGGCATTAGAGGCTGAAAAGGTAGAGCTTCCGATTGAACAGGGCATCGACTGCTATCTTGTTTCATTAGGAGATGCTGCAAGAGATTATACCGTTAAACTTGCCTATCAGCTGCGGAATGCAGGCTTTGCTGTTGAAAAGGATTATCTCGACCGCAAAGCAAAGGCTCAATTCAAATCAGCGGACCGTCTTGGTGCAAGATATGTGGCTGTTCTTGGCGATGATGAGCTTCAAAATGACAAGATTAATTTAAAAAATATGGCAACAGGCGAGCAAGTAGAAATGGCGCTTGAGTCATTTGTAGAAGAATTTAAAAAGCAGCAATCCTGAGGAGGAAACGAAATGTTTGGGAGATCGTATTTCTGTGGTGAAGTCACTGAACAAGCAATAGGTGAAAAGGTTACATTAAAAGGCTGGGTACAAAAAAGAAGAGACCTTGGCGGATTGATTTTCATCGATCTTAGAGACCGTTCAGGAATCGTCCAGGTTGTTTTCAATCCGGATGCTTCAAAGGAAGCGCTGGAAACGGCTGAAAAGATCCGTACCGAGTATGTGCTTGATATTACAGGCACAGTGCTTGCAAGGAGCGAAAGCAACATCAACAGCAATATCGCGACTGGGAAAATCGAGGTTTCTGCTGATTCTGTAAGCATTATTAATGAAGCAAAAACTCCTCCTTTTACGATTGCAGACAAAACGGAAGTATCCGAGGATCTTCGCCTGAAATACCGTTACCTGGATCTGCGCCGCCCGGCCATGTTCGAGACGCTGAAGATGCGCCACCAGACAACGAAAGCAGTCCGCGACTATCTGGACAGCGAAGGCTTCCTTGATATTGAAACACCAATTTTGACAAAAAGCACGCCAGAAGGAGCTCGTGACTATTTGGTGCCAAGCCGTGTGCACGAAGGCGAATTTTACGCATTGCCGCAATCTCCTCAGCTATTCAAGCAAATGCTGATGGTTGCAGGCGTTGAAAGATACTACCAGATTGCCCGCTGTTTCCGTGATGAAGATTTGCGTGCAGACAGACAGCCTGAATTTACGCAAATCGATATTGAAACAAGCTTCCTGAGCCAGGAAGACATCATTAAGATGACAGAAAACATGATGGCGAAGGTCATGACTGAAGTGAAAGGTCTTGATGTAAACCTTCCTTTCCCTAGAATGACGTATGATGAAGCAATGAGCCGCTATGGATCGGATAAACCGGACACACGCTTTGCTATGGAATTGATTGATCTTTCCGAGCTTGTAAAAGACAGCGGATTTAAGGTATTCTCTGGTGCTGTTGCAAATGGAGGACAGGTTAAAGCCATTAATGTGAAAGGCGGAGGTTCCGCTTATTCCCGTAAAGACATCGATGCTCTTGGCGAATTCGCTGCTGTTTACGGAGCAAAGGGCCTTGCATGGCTTAAAGCTGAAGAGGGCGCTGTAAAAGGGCCAATCGCTAAATTCTTTGACGAAGAAGCACAAAAAGCGCTGCTTGCCTCCACTGAAGCAGAAGACGGCGACCTTCTCCTGTTTGTAGCTGATAAGAAAAGCATTGTGGCAGATGCCCTTGGAGCGCTGCGTATTAAAATAGGAAAAGAAAGAGGATTAATTGACTCAAGCCTGTTCAATTTCCTGTGGGTGACAGACTGGCCGCTTCTTGAATATGACGATGAAATGGGCCGTTATTTTGCCGCTCACCATCCATTCACAATGCCATTCCGTGAAGACCTGGATAAGCTTGAAAGCGACCCTGCTAGCGTCCGCGCACAAGCCTATGACCTAGTTTTAAATGGCTACGAACTTGGCGGTGGATCACTTCGTATATTCGAACGCAGCATTCAGGAAAAAATGTTCGAGGTATTAGGTTTCTCTGCTGAAGAAGCAAATGAACAATTCGGATTCTTGATGGAAGCCTTTGAATATGGCACGCCGCCGCACGGAGGAATCGCCCTTGGACTTGATCGCCTTGTCATGCTGCTTGCAGGCCGCAGCAACCTGCGCGACACCATAGCATTCCCGAAAACTGCAAGTGCAAGCGACCTGTTAACAGCGGCTCCAAGCAGTGTAAGCGACAGCCAGCTGAAGGAACTTTCCCTTAGCATCGCACCAAAAAAACATGAATAATGTCCTAGATCATATCTCTTGAAAAATAGTCTGACAATATGATAAGATACATTCAATAGCAAGAGTCCTGATGTGTACGTTCTTTAACCTATAAGTTTTGACCGAACACTTATAGTTACGGGAGCCCCTAGTTTCCAGGCTGCGTAAAAGCCTTCCCTCGAGGAGGACTTACAGAAGCCCAGAACCGAGCACCCACCTGCGGAGAGCGGGTTCAAAACGAAGGCGTAAACGGCACAATCGGGACTCTTGCCTTTATATTGTCTAATCCAACCCCCAGTACTGAATGTGCTGGGGTTTTTTTGTTTGGCTCTTTTCTTTAAGATTGTTGTTTTTTTAATTTGTTATGTGAGGCGTTCACATTCTCAAGTCAGGTTGATTGGAGCGTAAGGTGCGAGACTCCTGCGGTCACCGGCTGCCCCGCGGAAAGCGAGCATCCTTAAGCGGAAATCAGCCACCTTGTTTTATAGCAGCAAAGTTTTCAAGTCTTTACTTTTTATCTTATTATACGATATAATCGCATTATAAGATAAAAAGGAGAGGTGTTAATGAACAGCAAAGTTTCACTCTTAAACCAATATTGGACAGACATATATTTTCATTTACATTATCCCCATAAAGAAAAAATCTCCCACCAAGTGATCAGGATTCTTCAGCTTGTTGATAAGCAGAAAGAGATAGGGGTAAATGAAGTAGCTTCATACTTACAAGTTTCCCATAATACAGCCTCAGAACATGTTAAAAGAGCGATTGAGAAAAAATATTTAACAAAGGAAAGAGATCCTATTGATGAAAGAAAAGTAATTCTTTTTTTAACGGATCCTGGTAAAGAAGTTTTACATAGAAATACGAGTTTAGATGAAGAAAAATTGGAGAGTGTTTTGAAACAACTAGACCAAAATGAAGTGAATATAGTAGAACAAGCCTTGAAAATTTTAAGTGAGCGGGCAAAACAATGTATGTAATAACAAAAATAATTGCTTCAGCCATCGTTATCAGTATTGTTACGGAAATTTCAAGAAGGTTCCCTTCGTTTGGAGGAATAATAGCTGCTCTTCCGCTTGTCAGCTTACTTAGCATTATATGGCTGTATGTTCAAGGAGAAGAAACAGCAACATTAAGCAAGTTTGCCCTAGGAGTGCTTTGGGGATTTCCTGCAACTGCTGTTTTGTTAGTAACTGTTTATCTGGCCCTGCAAAGCTCCATTCATTTATTTACATCAATTGGTTTAGGAGTAGCAAGCTGGCTGGTATTTTTATGGGTTCAAGATCATGTCGTAAAATATTTAAAAGTTCTATTCTTCAATTAAAACTGAGATAATGAGGTGTTTCTGTTGATAAAAGGGTTATATGAAGCGCATTTGCCAATAAGTAACTTAGAAAACTCGATTTCGTTTTACAAAAAGCTAGGATTGGAAATTGCCTATAAACAAGAGAAGCTAGTGTTTTTCTGGATTGCAAAAGGAGAGAGCTGGCTGGGATTGTGGGAAACGGAACGAGTAGAGGTCCCATATCATCCTTCCTTACGCCACATAGCATTTTTTGTAGACACAGCGGATATTCTGCATGCGAAACAATGGCTAAATGAAAAAGGAATTGCCATTCGCACATCATTTGGTTTTGATGAACATCATCAGCCGCTTGTATTGCCTAACAATCCTCAAGCACATGCTGCCATCTACTTTGATGATCCGGATGGCAACTCCATTGAACTGATAACTCCAATACGATTGGATACAGAAGAAGATTTTGAAATGATGACATTTGAAGAGTGGCTGAAACGCCAGTAAATCTTAATTTTTCTCTATATCATAGAGTAGGTATCCTAGCTCACCGGATTTTTTTGAAAAGGACTCGCATGGAAGTTGAATTTCGTAAGAAACTAGACTGGTTTTAAACTCTGGACAAACATTTAATACGCTTTTCTATGTTAAACAATATGGTTGATTTTTTAACCAAAATTAAAGGAACTTCCGTTTTTAGGAGTTCCCTTTTGATTATTCCATTAAAGCTCCGATTCTTGAGGTCTTATTTAACATTTACAATGATATTATCAAAGTATTTATCGCCCAGATAAATTAACAGTGCCCATTTACCTGATTCGGGCAACCTCATATTTGAAGGAAGGTGAGCGTCTGCACCGTTATTTGGTCCCGCAGGTGAACTATATGTCCAAACGTGTTGGTTTTCCTGTGTAAGTACAGGAACTAATTTTTCGCTATCCTTCTTTATACCTATCAGTGTTAATTCACCATCTGGTAACTCACCCCAAAAATGCCACATATATTTATTTCCTTTATTTTCTATTAAGGGAGCATCAATGAACCCAACTTTGTTTGGGATTCCACGCATAGTATAATTACCCGCCTCGAATGTTTCACTTACTTCCCAATCAATTTCTTGAATAATTTTCTCATCAACCTCTATTGGTGGGGTCATTTCGTCATTCTCTAATGTGTTTACTGAAGCATTCTCAACAGCAGGTTTACTTTCCTCATTATCATTTTCACACGCAAAAAGCATAAGGCATAGCACTGCTAACAAAATACAATGGATGAACTTCATTTTTACCTCCCTTAAAATTTTTACTTACTCGAGCAAACACGCTTTTCTTGAAAAGGAGTTTATTATTTGTAAAATTCTGATAATATCAGTTTATCATAGGTTTCTACTGTTGAGAACAAGCAACTTTCTATTAACATTTTGCTTACGGTCACATCGTTGTTATGAGTTCTTCTTGTAGGCATCTTCAACTAATATAGTTTAAGTGTAACCGTTCATATATTTCAATTTAATCATTGATTTTAAATAGACACAGAGTAAACATACACTTCTTTTCCCCATTTATTTATAGTTTTCATCACCTGCATACCAATTCGTTCAGCGACTTTCGTTGAAGGGATATTGTTTACATCGGGCAATGAGACCATTCTATTTAATTTTAATTGTTCAAATCCGTAATTCTTACACGCTAAAGCTGCTTCTGTTGCATATCCTTTCCCCCAGACACGCCGAACAAATAAATAACCTATCTCCATCTCAATTACGCCATCTACTTCTTGAGGTACAATACCACATTGTCCAAGGAAATCTCCAGTTACTTTATCTTCGACTATCCACAAACCTACCCCATATTCTTTATAATTTTTTAGGGTCCAATTAATCCATTCCATTGTTTCACTTTCGTTTTTGGTTGAAGGATAATATTTCATTGCTACTGGGTCCGAAAAGATTTCCATCAAATTTGAAGTATCATCTTTGGTCATTCTTCTTAAAATTAACCTTTCCGTGCTTATAGCTGGATTGTCCATTTTTCTATCCTCCTACGTTTATTATTATGTGAATTCTACCTAATTAATGGTATATCCTTTGGTAGAACCTTATTCCACTAACCAGCCACTTTAGTTCCGTAAGATAAAAGTTTGCCGCAGCAACTTCCTTATTGAAATAAACCAGCTAATAGGAGTCACCCGTTAGTCAAAAGGTAAAAATTTGTTTCTTTTAAATAATTTCCTTATTAACTCATCACCCAAAAGCAACGCAATTGCACAAATAACCAAAAACCACCAACCGTAACCTTTCCAGCATGTTGTTGCTATAACTGATATTGCAAAATACCACGCATATTTTACTAACCAATATAAATCCCTCATTTTTAATGCCCTTCCTAAAGCAGGTTTCCTATCATTATTTTCTACACTTTATTTTAGTCTTATTTAACAAACCTGCCCGTTTTGCCATAAGAAAAAGGCTGCCGCAGCTCCCCTTGTTATTGAAGTAAAGCAGCCGTTAGCTCATTGTCGCCTTATGCATATTATGTAAATGATTTAATCTTTTAAAATTTTTCTTTAGTAATAAAGTTCCAAATAAATGCAAAAATATAAAACACTGTAAAACAGACGATTAATTTAATTAATTGGTTAAGTATCCACATATTCGATATTTCTACATCTTTCATAGAGTCCAAAACAACATAGATAATAAATATTGTTATAAACAATTTTTTATCCATAAATTCACTTCTTTCCGCCCTGAAAAGGACTCTCATAACTCTTAGATTCAGTAAGAAACTAGACTAATTTTAAACGCTGAACAAACATTTGATACGCTTTTTTAGCAAAACACCCATAGTAAGAAGAGCTACCCTCGATGATGGTTGAAAATAAAGGATTTTCACTTTAATAATTTCCAATTAAATGGATAATAGTTCCGAATAAAGCCCCATTCGAGCCAAATAGCCCCTGATTAGAGCGAATTCGGAGTCCATTCGAGCGAAATCAGGGAGGATTCAAGCGAATTTCACTGAGAGAAAAATAGAATTCAGCAAGCATCCTATTCAAATGGTTTTTTCTGAAAAGGACTCTCATAGATCTTAGATTCAGTAAGAAACTAGACTAATTTTAAACGCTGGACAAACATTTGATACGTTTTTTTGCAAAACACACGTTTTAAGGAGAGCTTCCTTCGATGGATGGCTGTAATTACAGGTTTTACACCTGGGTAATTTCCAATTAAATGGATAATAGGTTCAAATAGAGCCCCATTCGAGCCAAATAGCCCCTGATTAGAGCGAATTCGGAGTCTATTCGAGCGAAATCAAATGTGATTGAAGCCAAATTATTTTTTCAACAAGCCCTCCTTTTAAAGATTGTTGTTCTTTAATAAGTTCAGTAAGGCAATCCCATTGTTAAATCTGGTTGATTGGAGCGTAAGGTGCGAGACTCCTGCGGGATTAGCGGGAAAGTTGAGACCCCACAGGCGAAGCCGAGGAGGCTTAACGCCCGCCCCGCGGAAAGCGAGCATCCTGAAGCGGAAATCAACCACCTTATTCCTAAAAAGCAAAGTATACGCCCTTGAACCCGCCCTTGTAATTCCGAGGAATTTGCTTGTTTTTAGCGAGGTTTATGATATATTCATCTATGGGAATTATAAAGATTAAGACAATTATATGGAGTTGAACTGACTATGCTGCATCAATTTTCGCGTAATGAGCTAGCTATAGGAAAAGATGGTCTTGAGACTGTAAAAAATACAACGGTTGCCGTTCTTGGCATTGGCGGAGTAGGTTCATTTGCTGCTGAGGCGCTTGCCCGCTCTGGAGTTGGGCGCTTGATTTTGGTGGACAAAGATGATGTGGATATCACAAACGTCAATCGCCAGGTCATTGCCCTGCTTTCAACGGTCGGCCAGCCAAAGGCAGATTTAATGAAGGAACGCATCAAAGATATCAATCCGGACTGTGAAGTCATTTCACTCAAAATGTTTTATACAGAAGAAACATACGAAGAATTTTTCAGCTATGGCCTTGATTATGTAGTGGATGCTTCAGATACAATCATGTATAAGCTTCATTTAATGAAGGAATGCCTTAAGCGTAACATCCCGATGATCTCAAGCATGGGAGCTGCCAACAAGATGGATCCAACAAGATTCCAGATTGCCGATATCTCCAAAACGCACACCGACCCGATTGCCAAAGTAATCCGCACAAGGCTGCGCAAGGAAGGCATCAAAAAGGGTATTCCAGTCATTTTCTCTGACGAAAGCCCTATCGTAATTAAAGAAGAAGTACGGAAAGAAGTCGGCAACGATGCTGCCAAAATCCGGAAAGCACAAATGCCGCCTTCCTCAAATGCATTCGTTCCGTCTGTTGCCGGACTGATTGCCGCAAGCTGGGTCATGCGCGAAATTTTAAAAGACATCCCGATTTCCCGTGTGAATGATTAAAAATTACTATAAATTTTGAAACTGTTTCCTATAGGGAACAGTTTCTTTTTTATTCTTTTAAAATAACATCTCCACGCCACTGTTCCTTCACCGGGAAGTATTAAGCTTATCCGCTCCCTCTTGGCAAAATCCATGAAACCCCACAATCCTTTGTATAACAAGCAAAAGGGTAACCATTTGGACAGAATAGTTTTTCTTATAAGCTCACGTGTGCTGTGCAAACGTTCGCTTTTTTTTACATGAAAAATAGTATCTAGACGGATTCGTATTTATGAGATAAAATATTTTCAGAATATTATTTTTATTCACGCTATTATGTTTTAACTTTTTCCAAGTAGTACATAGGAACTATTACTAAGGGGGTTTTTAGATGAAAAAGAAAAAGCTTGCAGGAATGGTATTATCATTTTCACTGGCGGCAGGCGTGCTGTCCGGATGCGGAGCTGCCAGCACAGGCGGTTCAGGCGGAGGAGATACAATTAAGATTGGCGGAAACCTTGAGCTCTCAGGCGGGGTTGCTTCATACGGCCAATCCGTAAACAAAGGGGTAAAGCTTGCGTTCGAAGAAATTAACAAAAAGAAAATAAATGGCAAAAAGCTAAAGCTGGTCGCTGTGGATAACAAATCAGAAGCTGCAGAAGCAACAAACGGCTCAATCAAACTAGTCAGCCAGGATAAAGTTGCTGCTGTCATCGGTGCTGCAACAAGCACGAACACGCTGGCACAGGTCCAGATTGCAGACACCAATAAAGTGCCGCTGATCACACCGACAGGAACGAACCCGGATATCACATCAAAAGGCGGAAAAGTGAATGATTATGTATTCAGGACATGTTTTATCGATCCATTCCAGGGAACAGTTGCAGCAAACTATGCCATCGATACACTGAAAGTCAAGACGGCAGCCATTTACATTGATAGTGCGAGTGACTATTCTAAAGGACTTGCTGCAGCATTCAAAAAAGCATTTACGGAAAAAGGCGGCACAATCGTAGGTGAAGAAGCTTACCAGGCGAAGGATACAGATTTCCGTGCCACACTTACACGCCTTAAAGCGAAGAAGCCAGAATTCATCTTCCTTCCAGGCTATTATGAAGAAGTCGGCCTGATCCTGAAACAGGCCCGCCAGGCAGGAATTGAAGTACCATTCATGGGCGGAGACGGCTGGGATTCTCCGAAACTTACAGAAATCGCCGGTGCTGATCCTTTGAAAAACACATTCATCACTAATCACTATTCTGCAGGCGACAAGGACGAAAAAGTACAAAAATTCGTTGCCGCATATCACAAAAAATACAACGAGGACCCGGATGCATTCGCAGCACTTGGCTATGACACAGCATACTTCCTAGCTGATGCCATCAAACGCTCTAAAGATGCAAGTCCTGAAAAAATCAAAAAAGCTCTAGAAGAAACAAAGGACCTTTCCCTTGTATCCGGCAAGCTTACACTGGATAAAGAACACAACCCAATCAAATCAGCGGTTATCCTGAAATACGTCGACGGCAAACAAACATATGAAACCAAGGTAAACCCATAATATAAAGCGCAAGCGCCTGAACAAAGGAACAAAGACTAAGAACGCCGCGTCCTGCGGCA